>JBBSCV010000098.1:0-11259 GCA_038249925.1 Burkholderiales bacterium | reverse complement strand
TCGGCGGCCAGCGCTGGGACACTTCCAGCCTGATCCTCCGCCTGAAAAAGTAGCGCCCGGGCCGGCCTACTTCGTCACCGGCGTGGGCGCAGGCATTGGTGCCAGCTGCGGCGCGGGGGCCGATACGGGTGCCGGTGTTGGTGCAGATACAGGCGCCGGTGCCGATGCAGGTGCCATTGCCGGCGTGGCTGCAGAACCGCGGCCCAGGTTGGCGAGTTCCTGTTCCGACATCAGCTCGAAGGCGCGCACGACCTTCTCCACACCCTTGACCGAACGCGCCAGCTCGGTGCCGCGCGCGGCTTCGCGCTCGGTGACGCGGCCCATCAGGTAGACGATACCGCGCTCGGACACCACCTTGTAGGCGTTGGCCTGCACGTCCTTGGCGTCGACCAGCGTCGCCTTCACCTTGCTTTCGATGAAGGTGTCGGTGGTGCGTGAACCCAGCGGGCTGTTCGCCCCCACGCCCAGTTCGTTCAGAACCGACTTCACGTTCTCGACCATGGCCACCGCCTGCCCCACGGCCAGCTTCTCGACCGCACCGGGCACCTCACCGGTGATCAGCACCATGCGGTTGTAGCTGGTGACGGTGACGCGTCCCAGCGTGGCCAGTTCACGCACACGGGCCGCAGCGCGCAACTCGATGCTTTGGTCTTCGAGCTGAATGCCGGTGGTGCGCCGGTCGGTGAACACCAGCCCGCTGCCGAGCACGGCGCCGCCCACCAGCAGCGGCGCGCAGCCGGCCAGCGTGCTGCCCAGCAACAAGGCGGCCAGCGTGGTGCGCAGCACGCGATTGGCGGCGCGGGTCGAACAGGTAAGGCGTGCAAGGCTCATGGCGCTTGGTCTCCCATCAATTGAAAATCAACTGCATCGCACAGGCAATGCAGCACGAGCAATTGCAGCTCGGCCACACGTGCAGCACGTTCGTGGGGTACAGCCACCAGCACATCGGTTTCGGCCAGCAGTTCACCGAAGGCCTGGGCGCCGCGGCCAGCGAGCACGACGATGGTCATGTCCTTGCCCTGGGCGGCCGAGATGACCATGGTGCTGTGGCCTTCGCCGTCGTCGATGTACAGCAGCACATCCCCGGGCAGGCCCAGGGCGCGCACCTGCTGCGCGGCGTCTGGGCCGGCGACGAGGGCCAATGCGGCCAATGGCGGCCGCTGGCGTTCGAAACGGCCAGCAAACAAGCGCGCGAAGTGCGGCGCCAGGGCCGCGCCGGCACCGCTGCCGCAAACCATCACCTTGCCGCCGCCCGTCAGCGCCGCCAGCAGCGCGGCGGTGGCTTCGGCAATGGGCCGCGCCAGAACCTCGGCGGCCTGGTATTGCAGGTCAGCGCTCTCGAAGAACTGCTGCTGGATGCGCTGTTGAAGCATGGGCGGGCATCATATGACAGGGGGTGTGCGAGGGCATTTTTGGAGGCCCGCCTCTGCAAGCCGGCGACTGCGAAACGGACGCGGCCCGATCTCATATCTACGCATGCGCCTTTCGCCTGCCCGGGAAAAACGAATTCGTGCGCGCGATGTATTCGCGGTAGCCCGGACGCCGCTCTGCGATGTTCCTTTCCTGCAAGGCCACGCCCGAAACCTTGAACAGCAGAATCGTCATCAGCACAGGCGAGGCGATGGCCCACCACCAACCTTGCACCGAAAGCGCTAGCAGATAGAAGCCCCACCAGACACAGAACTCGCCGAAGTAATTGGGGTGGCGCGAGTTGCGCCACAAGCCACTGTCCATGACCTTTCCTCGGTGGGCCGGGTCGGCCTTGAAGCTGGCCAGTTGCCAGTCGGCCACGGCCTCGTAGAAGGTGCCGACCACGACGAGACACACCGCAAGCGTATCGACCCAGTTCCAGGCTCCAGTTTTCACGACTGCTGCCAGCACCGACGCAGAGACGACCCAGGCCAGCACCGCCTGCAAGTCGAACACCAGCACCAAGCTCTTCCAGCGGAAGTGGGGCTCGTTGCGAGCGCGGATGGCCTGGTAGCGGCGGTCCTCGGGCTGGCGCCAGTGGCGCCAGGTGATATGAGCTGAAAGCCGCACGGCCCACAGCGCAACCAGGCCGACCACCACCAGCGTGCGCGGGCCAGGCTGCGGCGCGGTCAAGGCATAAGTTGCAGCGGCCGTCAGGATGAACAGCGGCCACACGCTGTCGACGATGCTCGCATCGTTCATGCGCAAGCTCACGAGCCATGCGACCAATGCCAGCGCGGCCATCGGCAGCAGCGCTTGCAACGCAAGTATCGTGATGTGACTGCCCACGTACGGCAAGCAGCGCCTGGACATGGACCGCCGGTGCCAGCCTTACTTGGGCATCAGCACCGTATCGATGGCATGGATGACTCCGTTGTCAGCGGCCACGTCGGCAGCCACCACCTTGGCTTTGTCGACCATCACGCCGCCCTTCGTGGAGAAGGTGACCTGCTCGCCCTGCACCGTCTTGACCTTGCCGGGTTTGATATCCGCAGACATGACCTTGCCCGACACCACGTGGTAGGTCAGCACCGACTTCAGCTTCTTCTTGTTGGCCAGCAACGTGTCCAGGTCAGCCTTCGGAATCTTCGCAAACGCCTCATCGGTGGGCGCGAAGACGGTGAAAGGCCCCGGGCCCTTGAGCGTCTCGACCAAGCCGGCTTCCTTCAGCGCGGTGACCAGAGTCTTGAAATTGCCCGCGGCCACGGCGGTGTCGACGATGTCTGCGGCCTGCGCCGACAGTGAGGCCAGCGCAACGGCGGCGGCGAAGAATTGCTTTTTCATGATGTGCTCTCGAAGGGGGAGGGGCGAACATGGCCGGTGCCCAGCGCCACCGGTCCTGATCAAAGGGGCCTTTGGCGTCAGCCCGGCGGCATCAGCACCGCATCGGCGACGTGGAACACGCCGATGCTGCAGTCGATGTCGGTCTTCGTGACGTGCAAGTTGCCGTTGAGCTTCACACCGCCCTGCGTGCCAATCATCAAGTCGGCGCCGTTCACTGTCTTGGCCGTCTTGCGGTCCATCTTCAGTGTGAATCACCAAAGCTCGCGCATCGTGGTGGCCGGCCTGCGCGGCGTCGGTGCGCCAGCACACTCAGTGGCGGCAGACCTCGACGTTTCGCTTCTCGCATCGGCGACACTTGCTTTGCCAGGGGTTCAAACCGGAAATCCTCAGGCTTGTCGAGCGCTCGACGCACCGGACCTGCAAACTGGAAATCTCCCAAGATCCTTGGCTTTGCATTCCCGATTCCGCCGCCGGCCGAGCAGGCTCGCATCGTCGTTTGCGTTGCCGAACTCCGCCGCCTCTGCACCGCCCTGCGCCAACGCCTCGCCGCGCACCAGGTCACACAAGGCCACCTGGCAGACGCCCTCGTTGCACAGGCCGCTGCTTGATGCAGCCCGCGCGTCGGCTCAGCACCTTCGCGACCACAGCGCCCAGTTGCTGCGCAATTCGACACACGAAGTCACAGGGAACCCCCTGAACACGGGCCCCGCGGGCCCGGGGACGGCCGGTTTCACGGCGACTTGCGGGCTTATCGTCGCCCCTGTCCTTCCACCAACGCACACACGACATGATGAGCTCACGCCTTCTGAAGATGACTGTCACCGCCTTGGCCCTGGCGGCCTCGATGGCTGTTTCGGCGCAAACCGCCAACCGCGACAGATCAGTCGCGGGCGTGCTCAACGGCATGCAGTGGTCGGCCCAAAGCATGCTGACCGGCTTTGCCAGCACCGGCACGAACTCCGTCGCGGGCAATGCCGCCTACCTGCCCAGCTTCCCGGCCAACGGTGGTGTGGTGGGCCTGCTGATGAATTTCGGCGCAGGCGGCAGCTTCGTGTGCTCGGGCACGCTGATGCCCGACCGCCAGTCCATCCTGACCGCCGGCCATTGCGTGAGCGACGGCTTCGGCACCGCCAACCCGCTGAGCACGACTGTGTTCTTCCAGCCGGCGGCCGGTCTGGCGCCGACGGTGTCGATCTACAACAACCCGGCGGCCACTTCGCGCACCGTCACGAACTACTTCGTGAATGCGGGCTACACCGGCCAGGTCATCGACCAGAACGACATCGCCGTGCTGCGCATGAACACCCTGGCGCCTGAGTGGGCTGTTTCGCACGGCATCTACACCGGGGGTGACCTGACGGGGCAGAACTTCACCGTCGCCGGCTACGGCCTGCGAGGCACGGGTGCCACGGGCACCGCGGGTGGCGGCTCCACTGGCCGCCTGCGCACGGGCGACAACCGTTACGACTTCCGTTTCGGTGACGCCGATTGGGGTGCCGGCTACTGGGACGGCGTCTTCGACAACCCCGCCCTGCCCGCAGCGCAGGTCGGCTTCTCGTATGTCTCCGACTTCGACAACGGCCTGGCCACCAACGACGCTTCGTGCCGCCTGGCTGCCGACCCCGACTTCACCATCCCAGCGGGCACGCCGAAGTTCTGCAACACCGGCGTCGGCTTGCGTGAAGTGGGCGTGGCTGGCGGTGACTCCGGCGGCCCGAACTTCATCAACGGGTTGGTCTCGGGCGTGAACAGCTACGGACTGAGTTTCGGCACAGCCTATGGCGACATCGACGGCAACTTGAACAGCAGCTTCGGCGAGTTCAGCGGCTACGTGCCGACCTTCATCCACGCCGACTTCATCAACGCTTCGTTGGTGCCGGAAGTCTCGACCTACCTGATGATGGGCCTGGGCCTGATCGGCATCGGCGCGGTCACCCGCCGCCGCCGCCAGCAGGCCTGACCCACGGCCGGCTTCGGCCTCCCGCCAGACACGGCCCGCTTCGGCGGGCCGTTTTTCTTTTCAGGCGCCGAAAGCCGCGGGCAGCCATTCGATGTGCTCGCCGTCCAGCGCCAGCACATCGAAGCGGCAGGGCGGCGGCGCGGCAAAGCGCAGCAGATAGTGCTGCGCCGCCAGCAGCAGGCGCCGCTGCTTGGCCGGCGTGACACTGGCGGCAGCGCCACCGTGCTGGCTGCCGCGGCGCTGGCGCACTTCGACGAAGACGAGCGTGCCGTCGCGGTCGCGCATGACGAGGTCGATCTCGCCGCCACGCGCCGAGGGGCCGCGCGCCACCCGATAATTGCGCTGCTCCAGCACCAGCCCGCGGGCCTGCAGCCACGCCAGCGCCCGCAACTCGGCGGCCTCGCCACTGGCGGCGGTGGATGTGCCGCTGGCGGCGGTCGAAGCCTCGCGGGAGACGGTTGAATCCGCGCTTGCTGCAGTCGAATCCGCACCGGCCTCGGTGGTGCTGCCCGTGCGGCCGGCTGCCGTTTGCTTCTGGCCCACGCCTGCCCACCGCTTCAATGCCTTCGTGAACATCGACCCCGCCCCCCTGCTGCACGCGGCGCGCCTGGCCACTGGCCACCAGCATCACCCCGCCGGCACACTTTACGTGGTGGCCACACCCATCGGCAACTTGGCCGACATCACGCTGCGCGCCATCCACGTGCTGAGCCTGGTGGACGCCGTGGCCTGCGAAGACACCCGCGTGGCCGCGCAGTTGCTCACCCACCTGGGCCTGCACAAGCCGCTGCGCGCGCTGCACGCTCACAACGAACACGAAGCCGCCGAAGGCGTGCTCGCGATGCTGGCGCAGGGCCAGCGTGTGGCCTACATCAGCGACGCCGGCACGCCGGCCGTCAGCGACCCCGGCGCCGTGCTGGTGGCCGCCGCGCGCGCTGCTGGCCACGCCGTGGTGCCACTGCCCGGGCCCAGCAGTGCGCTGGCCGCGCTGAGCGCTGCAGGTGACACCCAGGCATCGGCCTTCTGCTTCGTCGGCTTCTTGCCGGCCAAGGGCGGTGAACGCCGTGCGGCGCTGACCTCGGTGCTGGCCGACCGCCGCACGCAACTGCTCTTCGAGGCGCCGCACCGCATTGCCGAGCTGGCCCTGGCCTTGGCCGAAGCCGCGCCCTTGCGCCAGGTGACCTTGTGCCGCGAACTGACCAAGCAGTTCGAAAACGTCGTCACCCACCCGGCAGCGGCATTGCCGGCCTGGCTGGCGGCCGACAAGCATCACGAGCGAGGCGAATTCGTCGTCGTGCTGCACGCCCTGCCGTTCGAGGCCCCTGCGGCCGACGAACTGCCGGCCGCAGCACTGCAGACGCTGCGCGTGCTGCTGCGTGAACTGCCGCTGAAGCAGGCCGTGGCACTGGCCGCCGAACTGAGCGGCGCGCCGCGCAAGGCGCTGTACCAGCGCGCGCTGGCCGAGCGGGACCGGCAAAGCGACCACGACGACAGCCACGACAGCCACGACAGCGCCTGATGCCCTGGACGGCGAACGGGGGGCCGACTTCTACAATGCGGGTCCTTTGCTGCACCAGGGTCCGAAGCCATGATCACCCGTGAACCCACGATCGAGCGCCTGGCCATTGCCCAGGGTCTGATGCTCGAACCTTTCGGCATCGGCGAGGCCGCGCTGCAGCAGGCCTTGTCCACGATCCGCGAACACCGCGTCGACGACGCCGACCTCTATTTCCAGACCACACGCCATGAAGGCTGGAGCCTGGAAGAGGGCATCGTCAAGAGCGGCAGTTTCAGCATCGACCAGGGCGTGGGCGTGCGCGCCGTGGCCGGCGAGAAAACGGCCTTCGCCTATTCCGACGACTTGAGCGTGGCTTCGCTGCTGGACGCCGCACGCACCGTGCGCACCATCGCGACCGCCGGCCAGAACAAGCGCGTGAAGCTGGCGCGCGCGCCCAAGGTGGCGGCCAGCCGCGTGCTGTACGCGCCCACCGACCCCATCGCCACGCTGGACAGCGCGCAGAAGGTGGCGTTGCTGGAACGCATGGAGAAGATGGCGCGCGCCAAGGACCCACGCATTGCGCAGGTGATGGCCAGCCTGTCTGCCGAGTACGACGTGGTGCTGGTGGCGCGCGCCGACGGCACGCGCGCGGCCGACGTGCGCCCGATGGTGCGCGTGAACGTCACCGTCATCGCCGAGCAGACGGTGGCCGGCGTGGTGCGGCGTGAAGTCGGCAGCGCAGGCGGCGGCGGCCGTTTCGGCCTCGGCTATTTCACCGACGCCGTGATGCAGGGCTATGTCGACCACGCCGTGCAAGCCGCGCTGACGAATCTGGACAGCCGCCCTGCACCCGCCGGCGAAATGACCGTGGTGCTCGGCCCGGGCTGGCCCGGCGTGCTGCTGCACGAAGCCGTGGGCCACGGGCTGGAAGGCGACTTCAACCGCAAGGGTTCTTCCACCTTCGCCGGCCGCGTGGGCCAGCGCGTGGCAGCCAAGGGCGTGACGGTGCTGGACGACGGCACCCTGGCCGACCGCCGCGGCAGCCTGAACGTCGACGACGAAGGCAACGTCAGCCAGCGCAACGTGCTGATCGAAGACGGCATCTTGCGCGGCTACATCCAGGACAGCATGAACGCGCGCCTGATGGGCGTGAAACCCACCGGCAACGGCCGCCGCGAAAGCTACGCCAGCCTGCCCATGCCGCGCATGACCAACACCTACATGCTGGCCGGCGACAAGACCAAGGAAGAGATCATCGCCAGCATCAAGCGCGGCCTGTATGCCACCAACTTCGGCGGCGGCCAGGTCGACATCACCAGCGGCAAGTTCGTCTTCAGCGCGAGCGAGGCCTTCTGGGTGGAGAACGGCAAGATCCTCTACCCGGTGAAGGGCGCCACGCTGGTGGGCAACGGCCCCGAGGCGATGATGCGCGTGAGCATGATCGGCAACGACATGGAACTCGACACCGGTGTCGGCGTCTGCGGCAAGGAAGGCCAGAGCGTGCCCGTGGGCGTGGGCCAGCCGACGCTGCGCATCGACCGCCTGACCGTGGGCGGCACCGCCTGAACATGGCGGTCAGCTACGCCGACATCGAAAAGGCCGCAACGCGTCTGGAAGGGCAGGTGCTCGACACGCCCTGTGTCGAAAGCAAGACACTGGGCCAGATCGTCGGCTGCCGCGTGTTCCTGAAGTTCGAGAACCTGCAGTTCACGGCTTCTTTCAAAGAACGCGGCGCGCTGAACAAGCTGGCCACGATGCTTGAAAGCGGTATGCCCATCAAGGGCGTCATCGCCGCCAGCGCCGGCAACCACGCCCAGGGTGTGGCCCACCACGCGCAGCGCCTGGGTCTGCGCGCCGTCATCGTGATGCCGGTCAACACGCCCACCGTGAAGGTGGAACGAACGCGCGGCTTCGGCGCCGAGGTGGTGCTGTTCGGCGATACCTTCGACGAAGCGCGTGAACACGCACTGGCGCTGGCTGCTGCGCAGGGCTTGAGCTTCGTGCACCCCTTCGACGACGAAGCCGTCATCGCCGGCCAGGGCACGATAGGCGCGGAGATGCTGCGCGCCCAACCCGGTCTCGACACGCTGGTCGTCGCGGTCGGCGGCGGCGGGCTCATCAGCGGCATTGCGACTGCGGTGCGCCAGCTCAAACCATCTGTACAGATCATCGGCGTGCAGACGAGCCGCTTTCCGGCGATGGTCAACGCCATCAAGGGCACTGTCCACGCGCAGGGCGCCAGCACCATTGCCGAAGGCATCGCGGTGGGCCAACCCGGCCAGATCACGCGCGAAATCATCCGCGAACGTGTCGACGACATGGTGCTGGTGGACGAAGGCGACATCGAGCAGGCGGTGTTGATGCTGCTGGAGATCGAGAAGACCGTGGTCGAAGGTGCCGGTGCTGCGGGCCTGGCCGCCTTGCTGAAGGACCCGGCACGCTTCGCCGGCAAGCAAGTGGGCCTGGTGCTGTGCGGTGGCAACATCGACCCGCTGATGCTGTCGGCCTTGATCGAACGCGGCATGGTGCGCGCGGGCCGGCTGGCACGCATCCGCGTGAACGCGCGCGACACACCCGGCGTGCTGGCGCGCATCACCGCCGTTGTTGCGGAAGCCGGCGCCAACATCGACGAGGTGCACCACCAGCGCGCCTTCAGCTCGCTGAGCGCGCAGAACGTCGAGGTCGAACTCGTGCTGCAGACGCGCAACGCCGCGCACGTGCAAGACGTGGTGCAGCGCCTGGCCGCAGCGGGCCTGGACGCGCAGACGCGCTGAAGACCGGTGCCGCTGCGGCACCGACAATCCCCGCCATGAAACCCACCCCCGCCCACCTGCTGCGCCTCTTCATCACCGGGCTGCTGGCGGCATTGCCGGTGGCCGCCACGCTGGCCATCTTCGCCTGGGCGCTCAGCGTGGTGGCGAGCATGGTGGGGCCCAGCAGCCTGATCGGTTCGCTGCTGGTGGCGCTGGGCCTGGGCTCGGCATTCCTCGGTTACGTCGTGGGTCTGGGCGTCGTCGCCGGCGTCCTGGTGGGCCTTGGGGCGCTGGTGGAAGCCGGCCTGCAGCGCGGCCTGGCGCGGCTGGTGGACGGCGTGATGCGCCGCATACCGCTGGTGCGGCAGGTCTACGACACGGTGCAGCGGCTGGTGGCCCTGTTCACGCAGCGCGACCCGACGGCCGCGCGCGCCATGCAGGCGGTGTGGCTGCGCTTCGGCGGCGCAGAAGGTGGCGCCGTCGTGCTGGCCCTGCAGACCGCGGCCGAGGTGCTGGAAGTGGACGGCCGCCGCTGCGTCACGGTGCTGGTGCCCACCGCACCGGTGCCCATCGGCGGCGGCCTGCTCTTCGTGCCCGAGGCCTGGGTGACACCGGCCGCGCTCAGCGTCGAGGCGGTGACGAGCCTCTATGTCTCGATGGGGGTCACCGCGGCGCAGCACCTGCCGGTGGCCGGTGCTGCGGTCAGCGGCCCGACATGAGGTGCGTGCTACATTCGCGGCCATGCGCCCCGCAGCCTTCTTCTCTTCGTACTTTTGGTTCTCGCACCGCTTGGCGGCTGGAGAGGCAAACGCGTAGGTAGAAGCAGCGCACCGCACCCCCAGAAACCGCCGGCAGCCCCGGCGGTTTTTTGTTGCCGGGGCCCGCAGGCACCTTTGAAAAGTGTTCCATGAGCCCGAAAACCGCGACCCCCACCGACGAGCGCCTGGCGCTTTCGGAAAAGACCAGCCAGACCGACGACCAGCGCATCCGCGATGTGACGCCGCTGCCACCGCCGGAACACCTGATCCGCTTCTTTCCCATTGCTGGCACGCCGGTGGAAACGCTGATCAGCAGCACGCGCTCCAACATCCGCAAGATCATGACGGGCGGGAATGAACAGGGCAGTGACCGCCTGCTCGTCATCGTCGGCCCGTGCAGCATTCACGACCCGGCAGCGGCCGTGGAGTACGCGCGCCGGCTGAAGGCCGAGCGCGACAAGCACGCCGGCGAGCTGGAAGTGGTGATGCGCGTCTATTTCGAAAAGCCGCGCACCACGGTGGGCTGGAAGGGCCTGATCAACGACCCCTACCTGGACGAGAGCTTCCGCATCCACGAAGGCCTGCGCATCGCGCGCCAGCTGCTGGTGGACATCAACCGCCTGGGCGTGCCGGCGGGCAGCGAGTTTCTCGACGTCATCAGCCCGCAATACATCGGCGACCTCATCAGTTGGGGCGCCATCGGCGCGCGCACCACCGAAAGCCAGGTGCACCGCGAACTGGCCAGCGGGCTGAGTGCACCGGTGGGCTTCAAGAACGGCACCGACGGCAACGTGCGCATCGCCATCGACGCCATCCAGGCCGCCAGCCGCCCGCACCACTTCATGAGCGTGCACAAGAACGGCCAGGTCGCCATCGTCGAGACCAAGGGCAACAAAGACTGCCACATCATCCTGCGCGGCGGCAAGACGCCGAACTACGACGCCGAGAGCGTGGCCGCAGCCTGTGCCGAGATCGAGGCCAGCAAGCTGCCCTGCCGCCTGATGGTGGACGCAAGCCATGCCAACAGCAGCAAGCAGTACCAGCGCCAGATCGAGGTGATGAAGGACGTGGGCGGCCAGGTCGCTGCCGGCGGCCGCTGCATCTTCGGCGTGATGGTGGAAAGCCACCTGCGCGGCGGCGCGCAGAAGTTCACCCCGGGCAAGGACGACGCGGCCAAGCTGGAATACGGCAAGAGCATCACCGATGCCTGCATCGACTGGGACGACACGGTGGGCTTGCTGGATGGGCTGGCGCAGGCCGTGAAGACCCGGCGCGGCTTGGGCCAGGCGCGGTAAAGAAGGCCTGACGGTTCAAGGCGCGGGCACATGGCCCAGCTCGGCCACCAGCCGCGCTGAAGAGCCCGCCAGCGGCGCGGCGGCTTCTGGCTGAAAGGCAGCCTGCAGGGCTCATCCGTCAAGCCGCTGCGGCGGCCCTGGCTGCATCCAGGTGCTGCTGCACCTGCGCGACCTTGCGTTCTGCGTCTGCGCCTGACTCGCCGCGCCAGTAGACCAGTGTTGGCTCCAGCACCTCGATGGC
>JBBSCV010000097.1:0-11382 GCA_038249925.1 Burkholderiales bacterium | reverse complement strand
CTCGTCGTCTTCGACTGGGCCGGCACGCTCGTCGACCACGGCAGCCGCGCTCCTATGGAAGCCTTTTTGCAGGCCTTCGACGCCGAGGGCCTGCCCATCACCGAGGCGGTGGCGCGCGCGCCCATGGGGGCGCACAAGCTCGACCATGTGAAAGAGATCCTGGCCCAGCCCGAGGTGGCCACGCGGCTGCCGGCGCACTTGGCGGCGCTGCCGGCTGAGGCGCGTGCCGACCGTCTGTACCGTCGCTTCACCGAGCACCTGTTAAAGCTGCTGCCGCGGCACGCCGCGCCCATCGCGGGCGTGCCGCAGGCGCTGACCATGCTGCGTGAACGCGGCATCGCCATCGGCAGTTGCAGCGGCTACACGCGGGCGATGATGGACAGGCTGGAGCCGCTGGCCCGCGCATCCGGTGTCGACCCCGACCTGGTGGTGTGCGCCGACGAGGTGCCTGCTGGCCGGCCGGCGCCCTGGGCCTGCCACCGCATTGCGGCGCACTTCGGCATCTACCCGCTGAGCCGGGCCTTGAAGGTGGGCGACACACCGGCCGACATCGCCGAGGGCCGCAACGCCGGCATGGCCACGCTGGGCATCACCGCCACCGGCAACGAGGTGGGCCTGTCGGCCGACGCGTTGGCCGCGCTGTCGCCGGCCGAACGCGCAGCGCGCTTGCGGGCCGCGCGCGAACGGTTGGCCGGCGCCGATGCCTGGCTGGAGAGCGTGGCCGATTTGCCGGCCTGGTTGGCGGACCAACCGGAGCGCTAGCAGGCGAGAAGGCCGCAAGAGGTGCCTGTCGGTCCGGCAGGCCTCTACAGTCGCCGATTTCGGGCGGCGGAGAGCGGTGGATGGAGAAGATCGACGCGCTGGTGGTCGGCGCCGGCGTGGTGGGCCTGGCGGTGGGCCGGGCGCTGGCACAGGCGGGGCTGGAGACCATCGTCACCGAGGCTGCAGGCGGCATCGGCCAAGGTGTCAGCTCACGCAACAGCGAAGTTGTCCACGCCGGCCTGTATTACTCGCCGGGCTCGCTGAAGGCGCGTTTGTGCGTGCGTGGCAAGGCCCTGCTGTATGCGTTTTGCCAGGCGAATGGCGTGCCTCACCGCGCCTGCGGGAAGCTGGTGGTGGCCACCGCGCGTGATCATCCGGATCAGCCCGATCAACATGCGGCGCTGCAAGGCCTGGCACAGCGCGCGGCGGCCAACGGCGTGCCTGCCGAACTGTGGAGCGCCGCACAGGCACTGGCGCTGGAGCCGGAACTCGCCTGCACCTCGGCGCTGTGGTCGCCCACCTCCGGCATCGTCGACAGCCACGCGCTGATGCTGGCGCTGCAGGGCGAGATGGAAGCCGCAGGCGGCGTGCTGGCGCTTCGTTCGCAGGTGGTGAGCGCCGTGTTCCGCGCCGGCCAGCCCGCCCGCGTGCAGGTGCGCACGCATGACGGCGAAGAGTTCGAGATCGAGGCGCAGCGCGTCGTCAACGCCGCCGGCCTTCACGCCTGCGCGCTGGCACGGCGCTTCGAGGGCCTGGCGGCAGAACACGTGCCGCAGCCGCGTTTCGCCAAAGGCAGCTACTTCACGCTGGCCGGCCGCACGCCGTTCAGGCACTTGATCTACCCGGCCCCCGTGGATGCCTGGCTGGGCGTGCATGTGACGCTGGACATGGCAGGCCGGGCGCGCTTCGGGCCTGACCTGGAATGGCTCGACACGACCGTGCCGGAAGGCATCGACTACGCCGTCGACCCGGCGTGCGCTCGGCCCTTCGAGGCTGCGATACGCCGCTACTGGCCCGGCTTGCCCGCAGAAGCCTTGCAGCCCGCCTACAGCGGGGTGCGACCGAAGATTCACGGCCCTGGCGAGCCTGCGCCCGACTTTCGCATCGACGGCCCGGCGCGGCACGGTGTGGCGGGGCTCGTGAATCTCTTCGGCATCGAGTCGCCGGGGCTGACCTCGGCCATGGCCATTGGCGAGTGGGTGGCACAGCTTCTGGACCCGCGCTGACAGCGCTTGCGCTGCGGTGAAGGCTCCTGCCGCGAAGCGACTGACGCCAAAAGAAAAAAACGGCCCCGAAGGGCCGTTTTGACGTGCGGAGAGGCCAGGCGCCTCGGAAAAAACTCAGGCCTTCTTGGCCCAGGCGCTGCACCAGCCGGGGCCGGCCACTTGCTTGGCGCCGAACAGCGGGCAGCCACCCCAGGGGTCGGTAGCTTTGCCTTGATACAGCGCGCAGTTGTTGCACCTCTGGTCGTTCGTGTGCTTGGGGTACTTCTTGGTGTCGACTTTCTTGGTGTCGTGCAGATAACCCAGTGCAACCGCTTGTGGGTCTTTCTCGTCCAGCTTGGCCTGGGCGTGAGCCTGGGTGGTGGCCATCACGGTGCCGGCAGCAGCGACTTGCATCAGGAAGGTACGACGGGTGTTTTGCGACATGGAAAAGGGTCTCCGGGGTTGGGAATGGAATCTTGTCAACGCATCAGGGCGCTGTCACGGTGACACCGAGGCAGGTATTGCACCGGCCCAGGCCGCGCAGGCGCGGGTCTGGCTTGCCGTCACCGGTCTTGAAGTTGGCGTGGCAGCGAATGCACACGTACATTTTCGAGCTCGACATCATCGGCCGCACGCCGGGCTCGGCGTTGGGCCGTGCGGCCGTGTACTCGGCCTGCGTCTGGCGAAGCTTGGGCCCGCTGGGGGTTTCAGGAACGGGAGGCGTGCGGCGAGTGGTCATAGCAGATGTTGGCCGGGGTGTGCGGCCCCGATCGTCGCGAAGCGCGTATTGTCCCTCGAAAATGCCGCGTCTTGTAGGAGGGCATGCCATAGGCGACTAGAGCGCTGGCCCTTCAATCGCGGTGGGGGCGACCGCTGCGCGATTCGGCGTTCAGCGCGGCGCCGGGAAGTCGGGCACGCGCACGGTGCAGACGATGCCACGCGGCTGGTTTTCGGCCCAGGCCACCTCGCCGCCCAGCAGCTTGACGCGCTTGCGCACACCGCCCAGGCCCAGGCCGTGGGCCCAGGCTGCAGGCGCGCGGCCGTCGCCGTCATCGGCCACCTGCAGGCGCAGCAGCGGGCCGTCGAGGCGGAGGTCGACCTCCACGTGCGTGGCATGACCGTGGTACAGCGCATTGCTGACGAGTTCACGCAGCACGCGTGTCAGCGCCGACCACTGCACCACGGTGAGTCGGCGGTCGTGGTCGACATGAAGTCTCCAATCCAGCCTCGCCCGGGCCACCTGCAGGCGTTGCGTCAGATCGGCCTTCCATTCGCCTGCGGCGTGCGACAAGCGGTGCTCGGTCGCGGCCAGGCCCCGCGTCAGCGTCTTCAGATCTTGCAGCGTGTGGCGGATGTAGTCTTCCATCTCGCGCGTCTGCGCCTGATACATCAACGTCAGCAACCGGGCGCCGATGTCGTCGTGCAGGTCCTGCGCGATGCGCTGGCGCTCCTCGAAGCGGCCGCGTTCCACCGCCGCGTCGTAGGCGACAGCGCGCCGCAGTTGTTCGACCACGCGGTCGGCCAGGCGTGCATCTTCCACCGTGAACAGCCGCTGGCCGCGCTGGGCGTGGCGAAGCACCAGCGCACGGCTGGGCGTGGCGGCAACGCCGCCCGCATCGTCGCTTTGGCGCATGGGCACCACCAGCGCAGAGCCTCCGCCGAGCAGGCGGGCGCGCACCGGCACGCGGTCCACGGCCTGCACCTCCAGCGGATCGAAGAGCTCGCGCATCAGTTGCGTGAGCAGTTGCGGGTAGCGCTGCGGGCGGGCCTGCAACTCGCGCGCGGCGCGATAGAGGTGGTCGAAAGTGCGCTCTGTGCTCAGCACGCTGGCGCCGATCAGGTGTTGCAGCACCCACTGCCGCGCTGCGGCGTACAGACCCAGACCGATGAACACCGCCACCGCCAGCGAGGTGAAGGCGCTGAGCGAGAACACCGCGACAAACAGCAGGTCGAGCGACGTGACGATGGTGCTGACGCCGGCCAGCAGGGCGAATTCGCGCAGCAGCTGGCGCCGGCGGGCAAGAAACGGCGTCAGCAGCAGCAAGTACGTGAGGAACAGGTACCAGGCGGTCGAGGCGGCAGCCGCCACTGCGCGGGCGGTGGAACCACCGGCGTTCGCGCCCAGAGCCACTGCCAGCGTCACCAGTGCCAGCGATGCGAGCGCTGCGGTGGCCATGCGGCGCAACACCAGCCCGTGGGCATCGGGGTGCTGGCGCTGGCTGGAGTGCGCCACGGCCAGCGCCGCGGCGCCCAGCAAGAGGCAGGCACCCTGAGCCAGCCACCACAGCGGCAGGCCTGTGCCCACCGCGACGGCCAGCCACCAGGCGGGCAGGGCGGCCCAGGCGAGCAATGCCACGCCCGGAAACCTCGGCGAGCCTCGTGCGCCCTCAGGGCGCAGCGCGAAGGTGTGCACGGCCGCCGCTGCGGTGCACAGGTCGAGCGTGGCGCGCACGGACAGGTCGCTCGTCATCGCGCCCATGGGCGAGCCCAGCCCGTTGGCACTTGCCAGCGCGATGAAGACCAGGTTGCCGGCCTGGCACAAGGCCATCACGACGAACAGTGCATTGCGCGGCTGCGGCTTCGACACCATCAGCACCACGGCAAACAGGTACAGCAGCAGCGCCAAACCATTGAGCGGCCAGAAAACCCAGCCCAGCCCCGCGTAGCCGCGTGCGGCCACCGCGGCCTCGCGCAGCGTGCCGTCGGCCGTGTGCAGCTGAACAGAACCTGCGCTGCGCGCGAGCAGCTGTGCCAAGGCCTCGTGCTGGTGCAGCTGGCGCTCGCGCAGGGTGTCGTCGACCTGCCAGCGCGGCCAGCGGTGCAGCAGCAGCGCGTCCACCGCGAGCGGGGCTTCACCCTGCAGGCCGATGCCCACCACGGTCAGGGGTTGGCTGGCACCGGGACGTGCCGGCTGTTGAGAGCCTGGCGACTCTCGCGAGTCTCGCGACTTTGGCAACTCTCGCACCACGAGTGCACCGTCAGCGCCTGCCATCCATTCGCCGCCGACCTGCGGTGTGGCGGCCAGCCAGCGGGCCAGCGCGAACACGACCAGACAACCCAGCACGGCGGCGGCGATGAGCGCCTGGCGCCGCCAGCCGAAGGCGGTTCCACCGGCGTCGGTGCTGTGCTCGAAGGCGCTGGCCTCGAAGAGCGAATCGCGCGCGGCACGTCGCGTGTTCGGGGTGGCGGGCTCGCCCATCGCGGGTGGGCCGTGTGCCTTCACAGACGTTCAGCCGGCGCTGGCCGGCACGCCGCTCACACCAGACCTTGCTTGCTGGCCAGCACGGCGGCTTCGGCGCGGCTGCTGACGTTGAGCTTCTTGTAGATAGACTTGATGTGGTCGTTGACGGTGAACCACTTGATGGCCATCAGGCTGGCGATTTCCTTGATCGTGAAGCCCTTGCTCAGGTAGGTGAGCACCTCGCTCTCGCGCGGGGTCAAGCGCTCGTGGTCGAGCACCTTCTCGATGGGCACCGGCTTGCTGGTGGTGAAAGGCGTGACCATGAACCCCGAGTCGGGCGCCGGGCTGTCGGCGCCACCGGGCCTGAAGTGCGTGAGCAGGCGCCGTGCGATGGCGGGCGACAACGGCGGCTGGCCGCGCACGATCTTCTGCAGCTCTTCCACCAGCACCTCGAAGCGGTCTTCCTTCAGCAGGTAACCGTCGGCACCGCATTGCAAGGCCGGGAACAGGTGGTCGTCGTCGCTGTACAGCGTGGTGACGATCTTGGTGGCCGGGTAGTGCGAAAGCTCGGCCAGCAATTCCATGCCGCTGCCGTCGGGCAGTTCCAGGTCGACCATCATCAGCTTGAAAGGGTCGACGCCATGCAAGCCTTGCGAGCCGCCCGTCAGGCTGATGTGGCGGCGCGCCGTTTCCAGGTCGCCGGCTTCGGTGATGGTGATGGCGTCGCTGAAGCTTTCGCGCACCACGCGGCAGAGAAAGCTGCGCGCCACCGGGTTGTCTTCGAGGATCAACACCTTGACGGTCATCTTGGTTTCTCCGTGCCCAGTCCAGCCCAGCTCGGCATGCTAGCGCGGAAACCCTTGCGGCCCGCAGTTCGTGACGCCCCCTTACGGGTTGACCAGCAGCAGTTTGCCCAGCACCTGGCGCGAGCCCATGCGGGCATAGGCGGCCTTCAGTTCGCTCATCGGCAGGGTCTGGTCGATCACGGGCTTGATCTTGCCTTCGGCATACCAGCCGGCCAATTGCTGCAGGGCCTGCTGGCTGGCCTTGGGTTCGCGGCGAACGAAATCGCCCCAGAACACACCCATGACCGAAGCGCCTTTCAGCAGCGCCAGGTTCCACGGCAGGGCGGGGATGGCGCCGCCGGCGAAGCCCACCACGAGGTAGCGGCCACGCCAGGCGATGCTGCGGAACGCGGGCTCGGCGAGTTCTCCGCCCACGGGGTCGTAGACGACGTCGGGGCCTTTGCCGTTGGTGAGTGCCTTCAGTGTCTCGCGCAACTGGGCGAGGTTGTCGCCACCGTAGTTCAGCGTCGCGTCGGCACCCAGCTCGGCCAGGCGTGCGCACTTTTCATCGGTGGACGCCGCGGCGATCACCTTCGCCCCCGCGGCCTTGGCGATCTGCAGCGCTGCGGTGCCCACACCGCCACCCGCGCCCAGCACCAGCACGGTTTCGCCGGGCCGCAACTGCGCGCGGTCGATCAACGCGTGGTGAGAGGTGCCGTAGGTGAACGCAAAGGCCGCGCCGTCGGTGACGACGAAACCCGGCGGCAGCGGAATGACGCTGGCCGCCGGCACCACGGCGTGCGTGGCAAAGCCGCCGTGGCTGCCGATGGCGGCCACGTTCATGCCGGGTTGCAGGTGCAGCACGCCGTCGCCCACGGCTTCCACCGTGCCTGCGAATTCGGAGCCCGGTGCAAACGGCAGCGGCGGTTTGACCTGGTACTTGCCTTGCACCGTCAGCAGGTCGGGGAAGTTCAGGCTGGCGGCGCGGATGGCGATGCGCACCTCGCCGGCCCGGGGTTCGGGCGTGGGCAGTTCCTGCCAGCTGAGGGCATCGACGCCGTCGAGGGTGGTGCAAAGCCAGGCGTGCATGGCGGTTCTCCGGGGTGGCCCGGGCACGACGCCCGCAGCGCGCGCATCATAAGCAGCGGAACACGCGGGATGCGAAGCAGAGCGCGTCGCCGTCGCGACGCGCTCGCCTGCCGGTCTGGCCAGACCTTGGGGACTACAGGCCCAGACGCTGCAACGGTGCAGCCAGGGCCTGGCGCAGCGTGTCGATGCTGTCGGCCAGGTGGATGCCAGTGTCGCTGTCTGCGCGCACGCCGCGCGCTTGCGCGGCCTCGAGTCGCGTCAAAAGCCGGCCCGCATGCACGCGCGTCAGCCCGCGTGCGTCGGCACGTGCAAACGGCGAGGTGCGCAGCAAGGCCACCGCCAGCCGGTTGACATGGCTGCGTTGCAGTTCCCGCCGTTCGGGACGGATCGCCCCGCTCTTGCCGAGCTCGCTCCAGATGTCGTCGCTGAGGCGCTGGTAAAGCTCGGCCAGCTGAAAGGCCTCGGCCGGCTTGTCGACCATGTTGGCGCTGTCCAGCACCCGCGCTGCCAGGCCTTCGCTCATCAGGAAGTTGAGCAAGGCCTGCTGCAGCCCGAGCAGGCGCTGCGGCAGCGCGAAGTCGGTGGGCTCGCCGACGAATTCGGCGCGGTCCAGAAAGTCGGGCGCCAGCCGGCGCTGCAGCGCCGGCGTCAGGTTCAGGCCATCGGCGGCCAGCACGGCCTTGGACATCAGATCCAGCGCCTGCCGCTGCACCGTGGCGTTCACCGGCAGCAGCGGCTCGCGTCCGCTGCCAGGGTAGTCGCGCAGCGTTCGCACGCCGCCGATCTGCCGCGCCAGCACGCCCACCGCGCGCGCCACGTCGCCGATGGCGAAACCCAGGGAGCGGCGCAGCACCGCGTAGTCGCTGTCGGGCGGCAGGGCACGTGTCTCCTGGCGCTTGAAGAGGTCGCGCGCGATCTCCAGACGCTTGGCGGCGAAGGCCAGCGGGTCGGCGCCGAGGTCGCCCTGGATGATCTCCGGGTCGAGCCCGAAGAGGATGTCTTCGTCGGTGCCGAAGGCCAGTTGCGGCTCCTTGCCGCGCTCGGCAATCTTCTGCAGTTCGGCTTTCACCTCGTCTGGCTTGGCGCCAACTGCCATCGGCTTGTAGGCGTACTCCACCGCCCAGTAGTCATAAGGCCCGAGCGTGGTCTGGAAGGGCATACCGCCGCTCTGGCCCGGGCGCGGCAGGTTCACCGCGCTGTACTCCATCACCGAGCCCGTGGTGCCGTTGGCGCGCGTGAACTCAGGGTCGGAGAGTTGCGCCTCCGTGTAGGCGCGTGAGGCCCGAAAGTTGTGGCGCAGGCCCAGGGTGTGGCCCACCTCGTGCATCAGCGCTTCCTTCACATAGTCCTGCACGAACTGCTGCGCCACCGGGCTGTCGGGTTCGAGCTCGCCGCGCGCTTCCAGCACGTCCATCGCGTAGCTCACCTGCTCGGCCATGAAGGCGCCGTGGCTGCAGCGGGCCAGCTCGGGCGGCAGCACGCCTTGCGCGGCCAGTTCAGTCAGTTCGGCCGGGGGTTCGAACACCCGCGCGAAGCTCTGGGCCGGCGTCATGCCGCCGGCCACGCCGAATGCCATGCCAGCGGCAACACGGGGCGCCCCCAGCACCTGCGCGCGCAGGCCGCGCACGCCGCGGGTGGTGATGCCTTCGAAGGCGATGTCGGCGTCGAGAATCTCGCCCGTGCGCGGGTCGATGTGCGAAGGGCCGATGGCGCCGAAGCTGGGCTCGGCGTTCATCATCCAGCGCACCGAGGCGTAGCCGTAGTCCAGCGTGTCGAACTTCGCGTCGTCGGGTTGCTGCTCCACCTTCAGCGCGCCGCGAATGCCGATCTTCTCGAAGGCCTTGTTCCATTCGAGGATGGCGGCACGCACGGTTTCGCGGTAGGCCAGCGGCACGTTGCGGTCGATCCAGAAGGTGACCGGCTTGACAGGGTCTGAAAGCTCGGCCGTCGGGTCTTTCTTCTCGAGCCGCCAGCGTGTCACGTAGCGTTGGCGGGGCGTGCGCGCCAGTTCGTCGCTGAAGTCGAGCACGGTGGTGGTGAAGAGACCCACGCGCGGGTCGGCCCGGCGCGGTGTCATCGGTATTTCAGGCAGCGGTGCCAGCGAGTAGCTCAGGCCCACCAGCATGCTGCGCGCATCGGGCAGAAAACGCGGGATGGCGGGCACCGGTGCACCGGGCGGGGCACCCAGCCCCGGCAGCGCCACGCCGCCAGAGAAAAAGTGGGCCTGCGTTTCCAGCGTCGTGGCCACCGGCGAGCCCCGCACGGCGGTGATGACCGAGTTGTTGCGGTCGAGCGAATAGCCCTGGCGCAGGCCGCGCTGCAGCATCATGCCGATGCCCAGCATGTCACCCAGGAAGATGCCGTTGGCTTCGACGAGCACGCTCTTGCGGTCGGGGTGGGGGCCGCTCACCACAGGCACGGCGGCCAGCAGGCTGTTGGAATAGCTGTCGGCCACGGCGCGTGCCTCGGGCGAGCCCGCGGCGGCCATCACCTCGGTGTTGCGCGCCTGCAGCCGCATGGTGTTGTGCACGCGCACGAACTCCACCACCTGCGCCCCGCCGGCGCCGTTCACGGGCATGGCCATCAGGCCACCCAGCACCCAGGCCTGCCCGATGCCGCTCTTGATCTTGGGTGACAGCAGGAAGGGCTGGCCCAGTTGCGCCGGCAGCAGCTCGATCCAGACCTTGTCTTCCTTCTGCCACAGCACCAGCGGGCCATCGATGCGGCGCGCGTCCTTGATGACGGTGGCGAAGGGCGGTGGGCCACTCGGGGGCCCACCCGGCGCCGCACCGGGCGTGGCACCCGGGGTACTTAGCGCACCGGGGCGGGCTGCTTCTGCGAACGGCTTCGTGCCCAGCCCGTTCGCGCCTGGAGCGGTGGCGCCAGCAGGTGCTGCGGGAGGAGCGAATGAAGGCGGGGCTGCAGGCGGGACTGCAGGCACAGCCGGCGCTGGTGCCGCAGTGGCAGGCTTGGCGGTGCTTGCGGGCTTGGCCGCGTCGTCCTTGGGCAGCTGTGCGCAGGCCCCTAGCAGCACGGTGGCGGCGGCGGTCAGCGCGGCGCGGCGGGTGGTGGAGCGAGTGCGCATGGCAACTGCAGGCGCCAGGCGCCGAGGAAGTGAGCCTGTATTGTCGGCCAAAGACTTTGGCCCCGCTGCCAGCGCCGCCGCCCATTGGCGGCAGCCCTGCACACCCCGTGCCTATCGGATCGGCTTGAAGCGCACGCGCTTGGGCCGCGCGCCTTCTTCACCCAGTCGTTTCTTCTTGTCGGCCTCGTACTCCTGGTAGTTGCCGTTGTAGAAGAACCATTGCGAGTCGCCCTCGCAGGCCAGGATGTGGGTGCAGATGCGGTCGAGGAACCAGCGGTCGTGGCTGATGACCATGGCGCTGCCGGCGAATTCGAGCAGCGCTTCTTCCAGCGCACGCAGTGTTTCCACGTCGAGGTCGTTGCTGGGCTCGTCCAGCATCAGCACGTTGCCGCCCTTGGCGAGTGTTTTTGCCAAATGGAGTCGGCCGCGTTCTCCACCCGACAGGCTGCCGACCCGCTTCTGCTGGTCATTGCCCTTGAAGTTGAAGCGGCCCAGGTACGCCCGGCTGGGCATCACGAACTTGCCGACGATGATGTTGTCCAGCCCACCCGAGACGTCTTCCCACACCGTCTTGTCGCCGTCCAGGCTTTCGCGGCTTTGGTCGACGAAGGCCAGCTGCGCCGTCTTCCCGATTTTCACCTCGCCGCTGTCGGGCTTTTCGATGCCCTGCAGCATGCGGAAGAGCGTTGACTTGCCGGCGCCGTTGGGGCCGATGATGCCCACCAGCGCTCCTGCCGGCACCTTGAAGCTGACCTTGTCCATCAGCAGGCGGTCGCCGAAGCTCTTGCTGACGTTGTCGAACTCGATGACTTCATTGCCCAGGCGCTCGGCCACCGGGATGAAGATCTCGTTGGTCTCGTTGCGCTTCTGGTAGTCGACGTCGCTCAGCTCTTCGAAGCGGGCCAGGCGCGCCTTGCTCTTGGCCTGGCGGCCCTTGGCATTGCTGCGCACCCACTTCAGCTCTTCCTTCATCGCCTTCATGCGCGAGTCTTCGCTCTTTTGCTCGGACTCCAGGCGGCGCTCTTTCTGGTCCAGCCAGTCGGAGTAGTTGCCCTTCCAGGGGATGCCCTGGCCGCGGTCCAGCTCCAGAATCCACTCGGCGGCGTTGTCCAGGAAGTAGCGGTCGTGGGTGATGGCCACCACGGTGCCCGAGTAGCGCTTCAAGAACTGCTCCAGCCAGTCCACGCTTTCAGCGTCCAGGTGGTTGGTCGGCTCGTCGAGCAGCAGCATGTCGGGCTTGGACAGCAGCAGCCGGCACAGCGCCACCCGGCGCTT
>JBBSCV010000096.1:0-11414 GCA_038249925.1 Burkholderiales bacterium | reverse complement strand
GGTTCGTTGCTGGAAGAGTTCGCCAAGGCGGGCTTCCTGAACATCGCCGGTGGCTGCTGCGGCACCACGCCCGAGCACATCGCCGAGATCGCCAGGCGCCTGGGCCGCTACCGTCCGCGCAGCCGTCACGACCCTCTGTTCAGCGGCTTGCTCGCCGCTTAGGCCGGCCTATCATCGTCCGGCAGCCTGCGCGTCGCGGGCGGGAGCCGGCCCTTGAAGCGTTTCACTCCCCATCTCTCGGGCGTCAGCCTGTCGCTGTTTTTGGCGTTCGGCGCGCTTTCTTGCGCATCCACGGGCGTGTTGGCGCAAGGCACAGGCAGCGGCGACACCGTCTACGACGAGCTCGAGGCTGAGAAGTCGGTCTACAACGTCTACAAGGCC
Organism: Burkholderiales bacterium; assembly: GCA_038249925.1. GTDB lineage: Bacteria > Pseudomonadota > Gammaproteobacteria > Burkholderiales > Burkholderiaceae_C > Rubrivivax. The sequence continues at coordinate 11,033 of JBBSCV010000096.1, read as the reverse complement.
TACTTTCCGAACCGTGAGGTGGCGCGCAAGGCGGCCATCAGCTTCCACGCGAACTTGCTGGAAAGCGACTACAAGGGTGGCTTTCTCATCCTGCAGCTGGACGAGCGCGAGATGCGCCAGCTGCAGCGTTTCGGCTTTCGCTTCGAGCGCGCCACCGAGTTCATCGAGCGCCGCAACCGCGCGCTGACGATGTTTCAGATCGAGCGCACGCGCCGCATGGCTGGCCAGCCCGAGCCGCTGTCCATTCCCGGCTATGCCTGCTACGAGACGGTGGAAGAGACCTTTGCCGCCGGCGACGCGCTCATTGCCGCGCAGCCCACGCTTGCCAGCTGGGTGACCGCCGGCAGCAGCTGGCTGAAGACGCAGGGCCAGGGCGGCTACGACATCAAGGTGTTGAAGCTGACCAACAGCGCCGTGGCGGCCCCGGCCGGCAGTGAAAAGCCCAAGCTGTTCCTGAACAGCGCCATCCACGCCCGTGAATTCACCACCGCGCCGCTGGTGCTGGAGTTCGCCAAGTGGCTGGTGAACGGCTACGGCGTGGATGCCGATGCGACATGGATCGTCGACCACCACGAAGTGCACTTGATGTTCCACACCAACCCCGACGGCCGCAAGCGGGCCGAGACGGGTCTGAGCTGGCGCAAGAACGTCAACAACAACTTCTGCGCCAACAGCAACACGCGCGGTGTCGACCTCAACCGCAACTTCACATTCCAGTGGAACAGCACCGCCGGCCAGGGCAGCAGCGGCAGCGCCTGCAGCCTGACCTACCGCGGCCCGTCGGCCGGCAGCGAGCCCGAGACGCAGGCCGTGCAGAACTACGCACGCAGCCTCTGGCCCGACCGCCGCGGCCCCGGCATCAACGACCCCGCGCCCGCCGACACCAGCGGCATCCACATCGACATCCACAGCTTCAGCCAACTCGTGCTGTGGCCCTGGGGCGCCACCGCAGCGGCTGCGCCCAACGGCGCCGCGTTGCAGACGCTGGGCCGGCGCTTCGCCTGGTTCAACGGTTACGAACCCACGCAGTCCATCGGCCTGTACCCCACCGATGGCACGAGCGACGGTCCGAGCTACGGTGAACTCGGCGTGGCCGCGTTCACCTTCGAGCTCGGCACGGCGTTTTTCCAGAGCTGTTCGATCTACGAGAACACGGTAAAGCCTGGCAACCTGCCGGCGTTCATCTATGCCGCCAAAGTGGCGCGCACGCCCTACATCACGCCGGGCGGGCCCGACATCAGCGCACTCGCGCTGGCCGGCGCCGCCTCGGGTGCGGGCGTGGCCGTGGGCACGGCGGTGCCGCTGACGGCCAGCGCTTCCGACACCCGTTTCAGCACCGTCAACGGCACCGAGGCCACGCAGGCGGTGGCGGGCGCCGAGTACACCATCGACACCCCGCCTTGGGACGCCGCCGCCGTGCCGCGCACGCTGTTGGCCACCGACGGCAGCTTCAACAGCACCACCGAAGCGCTGGCGGGCAGCATCAACACCAGCGGCCTGGCAGCGGGGCGCCACACGGTCTTCGTGCGTGCGCGCGACGCCAGCGGCACCTGGGGCCCGGTGTCGGCGGTGTTCCTGAACCTGACGCCTGCCGTGGTGACGCAACTGGCCGAGGTGGAAAGCAACGGCCGACCGAACCTGGCGCAGTTGGTGTCGGTGTTCCCGTCGCAGGTGAACGCCACGATGGACACGCCCGAGCGCAGTGAACGCAGCGACACGGACTTCTTCCGCATCGAGCTCGGTGCAGGCAAGACGCTGACGGCGACGATGACGCCCAACCCGGGCGGTGACTACAACCTCGAGATGCTGAACGCGGCTGGCGTGCGCCTGGTCGCGAACTTCCTGGGCATGGGCCAGGCGGAGACGGTGGCCCATACCAACAAGGGCGCGGCGGCGGTCACCGTCTACGTGCGCGTGGGGTACGCGGCCGGCGGCAAGGGCCCGGTGGACGGCACCTACACGCTCGGCCTGAGCCAGTAAGTTCAGCCAATAAGTTCAGCCAAACAGGCAGCCGGGCGCTAGATCTCGATCTTCGTGCCCAGCTCGACGATGCGGTTGGTGGGCAGGTGCAGGAAATCGCCCACCGCAGCGGCGTTGCGGTGCATGTTGGCGAAGAGTTTTTCGCGCCACAGCGCCATGCCACCGCCGAAGCTGGGCACCACGGTGTCGCGGCTGAGGAAGTAGCTGGTATCCATCGCTTCCAGCTGCACGCCGCGGCTGCCCAGCAAGGCCAGGGCTTCGGGCACATCGGGCTCATTCTTGAAGCCGAAATGCAGAGTCACCTGCCAGCAATCGTGCCCCAGGGGCTCGACCTGGCAGCGGCGGTCGAAGCCTATCCAGGGCACCTCGTGGTGCTGCACCGTGACGAAGAGGTTCTGCTCGTGCAGCACCTTGTTGTGCTTCAGGTTGTGCAGCAGCGCAAAAGGCGTGCTGCCCTGTTCGGCAGAGAGGAACACCGCCGTGCCCGGCACCCGCAGGGGCGGGCTGATGAACAGCGATTCGAGGAAGGCATCCAGTTCGATGGCCTCCTCGCGCAGCCTTTCGCCCAGGAGCGCGCGGCCGCGCTTCCACGTCACCATCAACGTGAACAAGGCCACGCCGATGAGCAGCGGGAACCAGCCGCCTTCCAGCACCTTCACGACGTTGGCGGCGAAGAAGACGATGTCGACGGTGAAGAAAACGCCGGTGGCCGCTATGCACAGCGCCAGCGGCAGCTTCCAGGCGTAGCGGATGACGAAGAAGGTCATCACCGTGGTGATGGTCATGTCGATGGTGACGGCAATGCCGTACGCGTGGGCCAGCGCGCTGCTGCTGCCGAAGACCACCACCGCGAACACCACGCAGCCATAGAGCGCCCAGTTCACGAAGGGCACGTAGATCTGCCCGGCCTGGCGCACGCTGGTGTGCAGAACGCGCAGCCGCGGCAGGTAGCCCAGCTGTATGGCTTGCTTGGTGACGGAAAACGCCGCCGTGATGAGCGCTTGCGACGCGATGACGGTGGCCAGCGTGGCCAGCCCGATCAACGGAAACAGCGCCCACGCCGGCGCCATCTCGTAAAAAGGGTTGGTCACGTTCGCGGGGTGCAGCAGCAGCATGGCGCCCTGCCCGAAGTAGTTCAGCACCAGCGCCGGCATGGCCACAAGGAACCAGGCCAGACGAATGGGCCGCTTGCCGAAGTGGCCCAGGTCGGCATACAGCGCCTCGGCGCCGGTGACGCACAGGATCACCGCGCCCAGGGCGATGAAGGCGATGCCCGGATGGTTCAACATGAACCCGAGGGCGTAATGGGGCGACAACGCCACCAGCACCGCCGGATGCTGCACGATGTGCACCACCCCCAGCAGCGCCAGCACCGTGAACCACAGCAGCGTCACGGGCCCGAACAGGCGGCCCACCGCGGCGGTTCCGAAGCGCTGGGCCCAGAACAGCAGCGTCAGCACCACGAGCGTGATGGGCAAGACATAGCTGTGCAGCGCCGGTGCTGCGACCTCCAGCCCTTCCACCGCCGAGAGCACGCTGATGGCCGGCGTGATGACGCCGTCGCCGAAAAAGATGGCGGTGCCGAACACGCCCAGCAACAGCAGACGCTCGCGCAGCTTGGGCTTGTCCTTCACCGCCTGCGAGGCCAGCGCCAGCATCGCGATGAGGCCGCCTTCGCCGTGGTTGTCGGCACGCAGGATCAGCACCACGTACTTCAGAGACACCACGACGGTGAGCGTCCAGAACACCAGCGAAAGGATGCCCAGGATGTTCTCGGGCGTCAACGGCACGCGGCCGCTGGCGAAAACTTCCTTCAGGGCATACAGCGGGCTGGTGCCGATGTCGCCGTACACCACGCCGATGGCGGCCAGCGTCAGTGCGGCAAGCGCACGAGGGGTACGGGGTACGTCTGGGCGGCTCATGATGGACAGCTGCCGCATTGTGCCCCTGCGCCAGAGGAATTTGCTGCACTGCAGCAAGACCCTGCAGAAGACCTTTCCTGCAACCCGAGGCGGCCTACTCGTAGCTCTCGGCGTCGGGGTCCGTGGCTTCCATCTCGTAGGCCGCGGCCAGCATGGCCAGGCGGCCGATCACGCCGTACATGTAGAAGCGGTTGGGCGCACTCGCGCCGGGTTTGCTGCCCGGTTTAGGCAGCGTGTTGCTGCCGGCAAAGGCCAGCGGCACATAACGGGAGCCCGGCGCGCACAGGCTTTCGTCGGCGCTGCGTTCGGCATGCACGCGGTAGAAACCACCCACGACGTAGCGGTCGATCATCACCACCACCGGCTCGGCCACGGCGTCGTTCATGCGCTCGTAAGTCGGTACGCCTTCCTGAATGATCAGTTCGTCGGGCACCTGGCCCTCGCTGACGAGGCCCGCGCGGCCGCGCATCACACGGTCGCGGTCGTCGAGCTCTTTCACGTCGCGCACGGTGAGGATGCCCTGGCCGCTGGCGTTGTCGGCCTTGACGACGACGAACGGCTTCTCGTTGATGCCGTATTCCTTGTACTTGCGGCGCACCTTGGTCAGCAGCGCATCGACGTTGGTCTTCACACAGTCCAGCCCGATGGCGGTGTCGAAGTCCACCTTGCCGCACTGGCCGTACATGGGCGTGATCAGCCACGGGTCCATGCCCAGCAGCTTGGCGAACTTCTTCGCCACTTCTTCATAGCTCTGGAAGTGCCGGCTCTTGCGGCGCACGCCCCAGCCCGCATGCAACGGGGGCAGCAGGTACTGCTCGTGCAGGTACTGCAACGCGCGCGGCACGCCGTTGCTGAGGTCGTTGTTCAGCAGGATGGTGCAGGGGTCGAAGTCTTTCAGGCCGAGGCGGCCGCGCGTGCGCAGCAGCGGCTCCAGCATCAGTTCGCCGCCATCAGGCAGGGCCAGCGGCACCGGGGCCGCCAGATCGGGGTCGATCGAGCCCAAACGCACATTCAGGCCGGCCTGGGTGAAGATCTGCACCAGTTGGGCCACGTTCTGGAGGTAGAAGCTGCCCTGGCGCTGGTCGGGCACGAGCAGCAGGTTCTTGGCCTCGGGGCAGATTTTCTCGATGGCCGCCATGGCCGCCTGCACCGCCAGCGGCAACATCTCGGGCGTGAGGTTGTTGAAGGTGCTGGGGAAGAGGTTGGTGTCCACAGGCGCCAGCTTGAAGCCGGCATTGCGCAGGTCGGCCGAGGTATAGAACGGTGGCGTGTGCTCCATCCATTCCAGCCGGAACCAGCGTTCGATGGCGGGCATCGACTCGAGAACGCGTTGCTCGAGCTCGTTGATGGGTCCGGTGAGTGCGGTCGTGAGGTGGGGGACCATGGGCTTGCTCGCTGGGTGCGCCAGGGCCAGGGCGGCCGGGCAGGGCGGGAATTCTGGCAGAGCGGGGGCTGCGGCGTGCGGCGCCTACTTCACGGGTATGCGTTGCCTGGCATCCACCGGCAGCGCGGTCACGCTGTTCTGCGGTGAACCTTCGATGACGCGGTCTGAATAGGTCAGGTAGACGAGCGTGTTGCGCCGGCTGTCGACCATGCGCACGACGCGCAGCCGCTTGAAGATCAGCGAAATGCGCTCGCTGAACATCTCTTCCTGGCGCGGCAGCGGTTTGGGGAACGAGATGGGCCCCGTCTGGCGGCAGTCGATCGACGCTTCCGACTTGTCTTCGGCCAGCCCCACCGCCCCTTTGATGCCGCCGGTCTTGGCGCGCGAGACGTAGCAGGTGACGCCGGCCACGCCCGGGTCGTCGTAGGCGTCGACGACGATCTTGTGGTCGGGCCCGATGAGCTTGAAGACGGTGTCGACTTCGCCGATGGGCTCGGCCCAGCACGCCAGCGGCAACAACAGCACGAACCCGAACAGGTAGCAGCGCATGGCCAGGCACCTCCGAATGAAGTACCCGAACCCTACCCCACAAAAGAATCAGAGTCCGCGACAGCATCTTCTTCAAGTGCGCCGAGATGACGCGCAGGCGCAGCCTGTCGCGTCCATCGAAGCGAGATATTCGCGCGCCCGGGCCGTCCCGGCCCGGGTGTCCCGAATATCACTTGTTGTAGGCAGTTTCGCCGTGCGACGTGATGTCCAGACCTTCGCGCTCGTCGTCTTCCGGCACCCGCAGGCCCACCGTCAGGTCGACGATCTTGAAGGCCACGAACGCCACCACCGCCGAGATCAACACGGTGAAGAAGATGCCCTGCGCCTGAATCCACACCTGCGCGCCGATGCCCGGGAACACGCCGCACGTGTTGGCGATGTAGTCGCAGGCGCCCAGGCCACCCAGGGTCGGGCTCGCGAACACGCCGGTCAGCAGCGCGCCGACGATGCCGCCGACGCCGTGCACGCCGAACACGTCCAGCGAGTCGTCTGCACCCAGCATCTTCTTCAGGCCGCTGACGCCCCACAGGCACACCAGGCCCGAGATCAGGCCGATGACGAGCGCCCCGCCGACCCCCACGAAGCCGCACGCCGGGGTGATGGCCACCAGGCCCGCCACCGCACCCGAAGCCGCACCCAGCATCGAGGCCTTGCCCTTCAGCAGCGCTTCACCGGCAGCCCAGGCCAGGGTGGCCGCAGCCGTGGCCACCACGGTGTTGACGAAGGCCAGCGAGGCGATGCCGTTGGCTTCCAGGTTGGAGCCGGCATTGAAGCCGAACCAGCCCACCCACAGCAGCGAGGCGCCGATCATCGTCATGGGCAGGCTGTGCGGCGCCATGGCTTCCTTGCCGTAGCCGACGCGCTTGCCGATCATGTAGGCACCCACCAGCCCCGCCACGGCGGCGTTGATGTGCACCACGGTGCCGCCGGCAAAGTCGAGCGCGCCCTTGGCCCACATGAAGCCGGCGCCGGCCGTCACCGCGTCCAGGCTGGCAGCGTCGGTGATGGCGTCGGGGCCGTCCCAGTACCAGACCATGTGCGCGACAGGCAGATAGCTGAAGGTGAACCACAGCACCGCGAAGATCAACACCGCGCTGAACTTGATGCGCTCGGCGAAGGCGCCGACGATCAGCGCCACGGTGATGGCGGCGAAGGTGCCCTGGAAGGCGATGAAGCTCAGCTCGGGGATGTAGACGCCCTTGCTGAAGGTGGCCGCGATGGAGTCGGGCGTCACGCCCTTCAGAAACAGCTTGTCGAAGCCGCCGAAGAAGGGGTTGCCGCCCGTGAAGGCAACGCTGTAGCCGTAGATGACCCACAGCACCGAGACCAGCGCGAAGATCATGAAGACCTGCATCAGCACCGACAGCATGTTCTTGCTGCGCACCAGGCCGCCATAGAACAGCGCCAGTCCGGGGATGGTCATCAGGATGACCAAGGCCGTGGCCATGGTCATGAAGGCGGTGTCGCCTTTGTTGGGCACGGGGGCCGGTGCTGCAGCAGGTGCTGCTTCGGCTGGCGCGGCTGCCGCTGCCGGCGCAGCTTCCATCACCGCCGAAGCTGCAGCCGCAGCAGAAGCAGCGGCATCCTGCGCCATCGCGCTGCCGCCCAGCCCCATGAGCGCAGCGCCCAGGGTCAACAAGACAAGAAGTTTTTTCATTTGTGGGCTCTCGTGGGGATGCGTGCTTACAGCGCGTCTTTGCCGGTCTCGCCGGTGCGAATGCGAACCACCTGTTCCAGCGTGGTGACGAAGATCTTCCCGTCGCCGATCTTGCCGGTGCGGGCCGAATGTTCGATGGCTTCGATGACGCGGTCGACGATGCTTTCGTCCACCGCGGCTTCGATCTTCACCTTGGGCAGAAAGTCGACCACGTACTCCGCGCCGCGGTACAGCTCGGTGTGGCCCTTCTGCCGGCCGAAGCCCTTGACTTCGGTGACGGTGATGCCCTGGACGCCGATGCCGCTGAGGGCTTCGCGCACTTCGTCCAGCTTGAAGGGTTTGACGATCGCAGTCACCATCTTCATGGTCGTGTTCCTTAGACGTTGTGATGCCGCCCCGAGCGCCGCGCGGCGCGCAACGCAGGGGTCTGAGGTTGGGGTTTGCAGGTTCCATGCCACGGCCATGGCCCGCCACGGCGCCCCAGCAATGCACAGTCAAAGCGCAGCAAGCGGGCACGCGCGCCGAATCCTTCTTTCGGGTGAGTTCAGGCCGCACCAAGGCGGTGCAGACACCCCCTTCGCACGCTCTTGGTGCGGATGGCGCAAGCCGGGGCCGCTGCCCAGAATCTTTGCCAACCAAGGAGATGGCGATGACGTTGGCCGTAGTGACGAGCCGGGCGCTGGACGGTCTGGAAGCGCCCGAAGTGCAGGTGGAAGTGCAGCTCGCCAACGGCCTGCCCAGCTTCACGCTGGTGGGCCTGGCCGACACCGAGGTCAAGGAAGCGCGGGAACGCGTGCGCGCGGCGCTGCAGCAAAGCGGCTTCAGCTTCCCGCACAACAAGCGCATCACCGTGAACCTGGCACCGGCCGAGCTGCCCAAGGAGAGCGGCCGTTTCGACCTGCCCATCGCGCTGGGCATCCTGGCGGCTGCGGGGCAGCTGGACGCGGCGCGGCTGGCGCGCTGCGAATTCGCCGGCGAACTTTCGCTGGCCGGTGAATTGCGCCCGGTGCGGGGCGCACTCGCGCTGGCCCTGGCCGCCCAGCGCTGCGGCCTCGTGCGCACCCTCGTGCTGCCTGCGGCCAGTGCCCGCGCCGCCGCGCAGGTGCCGGGGGTGGATGTGCGCGCGGCCACCACGCTGGCCGAGGTGGTGGCCGCGTTGCTGCCGGGTGACGCCGCCGTGCCGCTGCCGCAAGCCGTGCCCTGGCCGCGCCTGCCCGCCGCTGCCGGCCCCGACCTGCGCGACGTCAAAGGCCAGGCCGGCGCCAAACGTGCGCTGGAGATTGCCGCCGCCGGCGGCCACAGCCTGCTGCTCATCGGCCCGCCCGGCACCGGCAAGAGCATGCTGGCGCAGCGCCTGGCCGGCCTGCTGCCGCCGCTGGCCGAAGGCGAAGCGCTGGCCAGCGCCGCGCTGCAGGGCCTGAACCACAGCGCCGCCGATGCCGCGCCTTTCGCACAACGCCCGCTGCGCTGCCCGCACCACACCGCCAGCGCGGTGGCGCTGGTCGGCGGTGGCTCACCGCCGCAGCCTGGCGAAATTTCGCTGGCGCACGGCGGCCTGCTCTTCCTGGATGAGTTGCCGCAGTTCGCGCGCACGGCGCTGGAAGCGCTGCGCGAGCCGCTGGAAACCGGCGTCATCACCATCTCGCGCGCCGCGCGCCGGGCCAGTTTCCCGGCGCAGTTTCAGCTGGTGGCGGCGATGAACCCCTGCCCCTGCGGCTGGCTGGGCGCGCCGGCGCGCAGCGGGCGCTTCTGCCGCTGCACGCCCGAAGCGGTGGCGCGTTACCAGGGCCGGTTGTCGGGGCCGCTGCTGGACCGCATCGACCTGCAGGTGGAAGTGCTGGCCGCGTCGGCCGCCGAGTTGCTGGCGCTGCCCGAAGGCGAGCCCAGCGCCGCCGTGGCAGCCCGCGTGGCGGTGGCGCTGGCGCGTGCAGTGCAGCGCCAGGGTGAGCCCAATGCCCGCCTGGCCGCAGGCGCCCTGGACAAACTCTGTTCGCTCGACGAGCCCGCCGCACGCTTTCTGCGCAGTGCCGCCGAAAGCCTGGGCTGGAGCGGCCGCCGCCTGCACCGCTGCCTGAAGGTGGCGCGCACCATCGCCGACCTGGCCGCCAGCGACACCGTCAACACCGCGCATGTGGCTGAAGCCTTGCAGCTGCAGCGTGTGCTGCCCGGCTGAGGTGAAGCGCGGCCTACACTGCCCAGCCCCAGCCGGCAGCACTGCCCACCTCGCCGATGACCAGCCCCTTCGAAGCCGCCCGCGACCATTTCCTGAAAGGGGTGGCGCTGCTCGAAGCCGGTGACAACCTTGCTGCCGAAGCGGCGCTGCAAGCCTCGCTGGCGATGCTGCCGGGTCGGCCCTCGACGCTGGTGAACCTGGGCGCGGTGCGCCTGCGCCTGGGCCGCCCTGCCGAGGCCATCACGGTGCTGGACGAAGCCCTCGCCGCCGATGATCGACAAGCCGACGCCTGGTGCCACCGCGCGCTGGCCTGCAGCGAGCTGGGCCGCGAAGGCGAAGCGCTGGCCAACCTGCAGCGGGCCTTTGCATCGGGCTGCATGCTGCCGGCCGCACGCCAGCACCAGGCGCTGGTGCTGAACCGCCTGGGCCGGCACGCCGAGGCGCTGGCTGTTCTGCAGGCCTTGCTGCTCGCCGAGCCTGCCCAGGCTGGCGCGCAACTGTTGCTCGGTCAGACCTTGCAGACCCTGCACCGCCTGCCCGAGGCGCGCAGCGCCTACGAAGCCGCCGTGGCCCTGGCGCCGCAGCTGCCAGAGGGCTGGATTCACCTGGGGCTGCTGCTCAACGACCTGGGCGATGCACCCGCCGCGCAGCAGGCGCTGCAGCGTGCGCGCCAAGCCGGCGGCGACGGCCCGTTGCTGGCCTACTTCAGCGCCGCGGTGGCCGACGGGCCGACGCCGCCGAGCGCACCGCCGCCCTACGTGCGCGCACTCTTCGACCCCTATGCCGAAGGCTTCGAGCAGCACTTGTTGGAAGAACTGCGCTACTGCGGCCACGAAGCCGTGGTCAACGCCGCCGCCGCCTGGCACAGCGGCCCCGCCGCGCTGGCGCTGGACCTGGGTTGCGGCAGCGGCCTGTGCGGCGCGCTGCTGCGCACGCGCGCACGGCGGGTGGAAGGTGTCGATCTCTCGCCCACGATGGTGGCGCAGGCGCGTGCCGGCGGCAGCTACGACGCGGTGCACGAAGCCGACATCGTGCAGCACCTGCTGGCGCGCAGCGACCGCGCCGATGTCGTGGTGGCCGCCGATGTCTTCATCTACATCGGCGACCTGGGCCCGGTCTTCGCGGCGGTGGCGGGCGTGCTGGCGCCGGGCGGCGTGTTTGCCTTCACCGTCGAACAAGAAGAAGGGCCTGCGGCCTACGTGCTGCGCCGCAGCCTGCGCTACGCCCACAGTGAAGCCGGCCTGCGCGGTTCGGCTGCCGCGCACGGCTGGGTGGTGCGCCAGGCGCGGCCGCTGGTGCTGCGCGAAGAACAGCGCCTGCCCGTGGCCGGCCTGGTGCTGGTGCTGCAGCGGGCGGGCTGATCAGCGC
>JBBSCV010000095.1:0-11558 GCA_038249925.1 Burkholderiales bacterium | reverse complement strand
TGAAGTCCAGACCCAGCTGGGCCAGCCGCTGCTGCGAGATCTCGATGAAGACCTTTTCAGCCTGCGCGCCGAAGACCTCGACCTTGGCCACGTCGGGTACGCGCAGCAACTGCTGGCGGACGCGTTCGCTGTAGACGCGCAGCTCTTCGCGGCTGAACCCATCGGCGCTGAGCGCGAAGATCGAGCCGTAGACATCACCGAAATCGTCGTTGAAGGTCGGCCCCACCACCCCGGCCGGCAGCGTGCTGCGCATGTCGGCGATGCGCTTGCGCACCTGGTACCAGCTTTTGGGCACCTGCTCGGCTGGCGACGAGTCTTTCAGCTGAAAGATGGTGAGTGACTCACCAGGCTTCGTGTAGCTGCGTATCTTGTCGGCATAGGGCACCTCCTGCAGCGTCTTCTCGATCTTGTCGGTGACCTGCTCGGCCATCTGCAGCGCACTGGCGCCGGGCCAGAACGACTGCACGACCATGGCGCGGAAGGTGAAGGGGGGGTCTTCGTCCTGCCCCAGCTGGAAGTAGGCGGCGGTGCCCAGCACCAGCATCACCACCATCAGGTAGCGGGTCAGCGCGGGGTGGTCGAGCGCCCAGCGCGAGACGTTGAAGCGTGCCGGGCGGCGGCTGTCGGCGCTCGTCGGGGTAGAAGGATCGATGTTCACGGCGGGCCTCGGCGCTTCAGCGGCTGGCCGCCGGCGACAAAGGCGCGCTGGCCGGCGCCTTGTAGGCCTGCGCCTCGTAGCGCGTCACCTTCTGCCCCGGCGTCAACACGTGCACACCTGCCGTCACCACCTGCTGCCCGGGCTGCAGCCCGGCCGACACCACCACGGTGTTGCCGTCCGCGCCTGCCACCGTGACGGGCTGCACCTTCACGGTCATCGAGTTCGTATCCAGCAACCACACCGCGGTGCGGCCCTGCTGCTGCATCACCGCCGACAGCGGCAGTCGCGTGATGCCTTCGCTGCGCGGCAATTCGGCCAGCACCGTGACGGTCTGGCCCAGCTGCAGCGTGGCGTTGCCCACATCGGCCTTCACGAGGAAGGTGCGGGTGGCCGGGTCAGCAGCCGCCGCCACTTCGCGCACCGTGGCCGGCAGCAGCGCGGTGCTGCCCCAGGCCCGCACCTTCAGCGCGCCGGGCTTGCCCATCAGCGCGCGCATGGCGGCAGCACCGTCTTCAGGCACGGAAAACACCGCATCGCGCGCGCTGTCATGGGCAAGGCGCAGCACCGGGGCACCGGCGGCCAGCACGGCGCCGACTTCGGCTTCAATGGCCGTCACCACGCCCGCAGCGGCGGCCACGAGCGTCGCGTAGCCGGCCTGGTTGCCTTGCACGCGGGCTTGGGCCAGCGCCTGTTCCAGCTGCGCCTTATGCCCCTTCAGCGCGGCTTGGCGTCTTTCCAGTTCCAGGCCGCTGATGAAACCCTGGGCACGCAATTCCTCATAGCGCTTGAATTCGGCGGCAGCCAAGTCGAACTGCGTTTGTGCGACGCGGGTGGCGGCCAAGCCCGCGTCTTGCCCCAGCCGCAGGTCGGTGGCGTCGAGCTGGGCCAGCAGTTGGCCCGAGCGCACACGTTGGCCCACTTCGGCGGGGCGTGCCACCATCTTTCCGCCGACACGGAAGGCCAGGCGAGATTCTGTGCGCGCTCGCACGTCGGCGGCGTATTCCTGCACTCCGCCAGCGCTGTCGGCCGTCACGGTAAGCGTGCGCACCGCGCGCACGGGTTCGGGCGCCGGCGCCGGCCGGGAACAGGCCGCGAGCCCGCCAGCCAGAAGCAAAGCCAAGACGTGACTCAGGGGGCGTGAAGAAAAAACAGCGTGCATTGGAAGAACCCCAGAGGCGTACCGCGCAAGCCCCAGCGGGCAGGCAATAGTGAATGACCGGCAGTTAATGACTGACTGGTCAGTACTGTATTGGGGTCCACCCTGAGTTGTCAATCACCGCCCTGCGTGGCGAGAGGCGCTCTCAAGAATGGCGAGAATCGCCCGGTGAGCGTCCAACACTACGAGAACTTCCCCGTTGCATCCCTCCTCTGCCCGCCCGCGCTGCGGCCGGCGGTGGTGGCCATCTACCACTTCGCCCGCACCGCCGATGACATCGCCGACGAGGGCGATGCCAGTTCCGCCGACCGCCTGGCCGACCTGGCCGCCTACCGCGCCGACCTGAACGCCGTGCTCGCGAGCCAGCCGGCGCCTGTGCGCTGGCGGCGCGTGTTCGAACCGCTGGCAGCCCGCAGCCGCGAACACCGCCTGCCGCCAGAGTTGTTGCACGACCTGCTGGACGCCTTCGAGCAGGACGTGCGCAACCCGCCCTACCCCGACCGCGACGCCTTGCTCGGCTACTGCCGGCGCTCGGCCAACCCCATAGGCCGGCTGCTGCTGCATCTTTATGCCGTGCACGACGCCCGGTCTCTTCAGCAGGCCGATGCGGTGTGCAGTGCATTGCAGCTCATCAACTTCTGGCAAGACCTCAGCGTCGACGGGCCACGCGGGCGTTGCTACGTGCCCGAAGCCGACCTGCAGCATCACCATGTCAGCCGTGCCGAACTGGCGGCTGGCAGCGACAGCGCACGCTCTCGTGTGCTGGTTGCAGCGCTGTGCACCTGGGCGCGCACGTTGATGCGCCAGGGCGCACCGCTGGCCCTGCGCGTGCCCGGGCGCGCCGGCTGGGAACTGCGCCTGGTGGTGCAAGGAGGCCTGCGCATCCTGGAGAAAATCGAGGCGATGAAGTACGCCACCCTGGCCCACCGCCCCACGCTGGGCGTCCGCGACCTGCCTTTGCTGCTGTGGCGCGCCTGGCGCATGCCGGCCATGCTGTGATGAGGCGGCCACGATGACACCGCAACAGTACGTGCAGGACAAGGCAGCCAAGAGCGGCTCTTCGTTCTACTACGCCTTCCTCTTTCTGCCTCCCCCGCGGCGTGCGGCCATCACCGCCTTTTATGCCTTCTGCCGCGAGGTGGACGATGTGGTCGACGAGGTCAGCGACCCCGCCGTGGCCGCCGCCAAGCTGGCCTGGTGGCGCCAGGAAGTGGCTGCGGCCTATGCCGGCCAGCCCACGCACCCGGTGATGAATGCGTTGATGGCGCTGGCAAGCGATTACGACATCACGGCCGCGCACCTGCTGTCCGTCATCGAGGGCTGCCAGACTGACCTCGACCAGACCCGCTTTCTCGACTTCCCCGGCCTGCAGCGCTACTGCCACCTGGTGGCCGGCATCGTGGGCGAGGTGGCGGCCAACATCTTCGGCCGCACGGCACCGGCCACGGTGCAGTACGCACACCGCCTGGGCCTGGCGATGCAGTTGACCAACATCATCCGTGATGTGGGAGACGATGCCCGCCGTGGCCGCATCTACCTGCCGGTGAACGAGTTGCAGCGTTTCGAGGTGAAGGCCCATGAACTCTTGAAACGCGAGGCGCCCTGGGGCTACGGCGACCGCTTCACGGCACTGATGAAGTTCCAGGCCGAACGCGCCCATGCCTGCTACGACGAGGCACTGGCGCTGCTGCCCGAAGCCGACCGCGCAACGCAGAAGCCCGGCTTGATGATGGCCAACATCTACCGCACACTGCTGCGCGAGATCGAAGCGCAGAACTTTCAAGTGCTGCACCAGCGCACGTCGCTGACGCCGCTGCGCAAGCTGTGGATCGCCACGCAAACGCACTTGCGCGGGCGCTGAACCGGGTGGCGGCGCTGTGAAACTTGCCGTGATCGGCGCGGGCTGGGCCGGCCTGGCAGCAGCCGTGCGCGCCACCGAAGCGGGCCATGCCGTGACGCTGCTGGAGATGGCCGCCCAGCCGGGCGGACGTGCGCGCGAACTCATGGTCGACGGTCTGCCGCTCGACAACGGCCAGCACATCCTGATCGGCGCCTACCGGCAGACGCTGGCGCTGATGCAGACCGTGGGCGTGGACATCAGCACCGGCTTCGACCGCCGCCCGCTGGAGCTGCGCTACCCCGACGGCCGCGGCCTGCGCCTGCCCGCCGGGCCGGCCTGGCTGGTCTTCGGCGTGGGCGTGATGCGTTGCCGCGGCTGGAGCCTTGCCGACAAGACGGCGCTGATACGCGCTGCCGCTGGCTGGGCGATGGCCGGGTTTCGCTGCGCGCCAGGCACTACCGTCGATCAACTTTGCCGCGACCTGCCCTTGCCTGTGCGCGAACTGATGATCGACCCGTTGTGCATCGCCGCGCTGAACACGCCGGCTCAGTTCGCCGATGCCGGCGTCTTGCTGCGCGTGCTGCAGGACGCACTCTTCGGCGGCAAGGGCGGCGCCGACCTGATGTTGCCCCGGCTTTCGCTGGGCGCCCTGCTGCCGCAGCCGGCCGCAGACTGGCTGCGCGCGCAGGGTGCGGTCTTTCACTTGGGCAGGCGGGTGCAGACCTTGGAAGCGGCTCGAGCGGGCTGGGCCGTCGATGGCCAGATTTTCGACGGCGTGGTGCTGGCCTGCACCGCGGCCGAGGCCGCACGGCTGGCGAACCAGGTGGCGCCAGCCTGGGCCGCCACGGCGCGTGCGCTGCACTACGAACCCATCGTCACCGTCTATCTGCGCTGCCCTGGCGCGCGCCTGGCTGCGCCCATGATGGCGCTGGTGGAAGGTCCGCAGGCACCAGCACAGTTCGTCTTCGACCACGGTGCGCTGGGCGCAACGCCTGGCGTCTTCGCGTTCGTCATCAGCGGTGCGCGCTGGTGGGTGGATGCCGGGCTGGACGCCACCGCTGCGGCCGTGCTGCTGCAGGCCCGGCAAGCATTTCCCGCTGGCACCTGGCCGACACCGCCCGAGGTGTTGCGCGCAGTGGCCGAAAAACGCGCGACTTTTCGCTGCGTGCCCGGGCTGCAGCGCCCGCCGACGGCTGTTGCTCCGGGGCTGGCGGCGGCGGGCGACTATGTTGCGGGCCCTTACCCCGCCACGCTGGAAGGCGCGGTGCGGTCGGGCCTGGCGGCGCTGGCCAGCTTGGGCGCTGCCGCCCGCTAGTCAAGGCAACGGCAGCGGATCCGGCCTCACCGCTATGGCGTCACCGACTGAGGCGGTGCTGACGGCGGCTCCTCCAGAGGCGGCTGCACTGGCGGTGGCTGCACCAATGCCGGCTGCACTGGCGGCGATTGCACTGGCGGCGATTGCACTGGCGAAGTTGCCACCAGCGGCGGCGAAAACGGCGCTGCCAAAGGTTCGCCGATGAACAGGCTCTGCTGCGGCCACGCCACGCTCTTCCAATAGGCTTCGATGGCGGTCGCGCCCTGCACGTAGTGGCCCAGCAGCACCTGCGGGTGCGGGAACTTCTGCAAGTGGTTGCAAGGTTCGGAGACGCTGCCGTGGCTGGCCGTGGCCCCAGAGGCTATCCAGTCCAGCGCAGTGCCCTGGCCATGAGCGCCCAGCAAGTCGCCGCCAAATGAGGTCAGGTGGTCACCCAGGCCGCCAGGCACCCAGTCTGGACGCGGCTGCAACGTCGGGAACACGCTGCCGGTGCTGACCATCACCACCCGCTTGGCGTTGGCCAGCTCGGCCGCTGGCACCACCTGCACATCCACACCCACGGCGCGGCGCAAGCCGGGCTCGGGGTAGAGCACGCGACGCACGCTGCGCGCGGCGTCGTCGGTCTGCAGCAGCATCGCCGAGACCGGCGGGCGGCCGCGCTGTGCCAGTTGGCCGTCTGAAGCAACGCCGCGGTCGATCATCGCCCGTGCGGCATCAACGGAGGGTGCAGCCAGCAGCATCGCGGGCCGCCAGCCCAACAAGGCCATGGGCCGGTCCGTGGCGGCGTTGAAATAACGCGAAGACCGCGAAGCGCCGCAGCCGTTGCGGCACAGCTCGGGGTCGAACCCCAACGCCAGTGCGCCAGTGATGGCATTGCAGTCCACCGCATAGGGCACCGTCCAGGCCAGTGCCAGCGCCTGGGTCGCAGGCCCGAACCTGCGCTGGATGGCCTGCACCAGCACCTCGAATTCTTCCGGCGTCAGCGTGGGTTTGATGGGCAGCTGCAACCGCAACACCTGAGCCGGCTTCAGCTTGCGCGCGGCGATGTAGTGGCGGCCGACGGCCACCGAATCGGGGTCGGCGGTGTTGATGACGAGCCCGACATCGGCCGCCGTGAGCCGCCCCGTGAGTCTCGGGATGGCGATCCAGGGGCGCGCCGATGTTGCTGGCGACCCGCGCGCCCCCGACGCCACGTCGGGCGAAGGCGCCGAAACTGGTGGCAACGGCGTGGGAGCCACCCCAGCCTGCGAGGCCGCCTGCCCTTGCGCCGCTGCTTGCGTCATCAGCAGCACCGCCAGCCCCACCCCCCACGCGCTGCGCTTGAGATTCCGCTTAGCAAACACGGGTTCTGCGATGCAAAATCGTGTGCACCAATTTCCCAGTGCCGCCATCGTCGCCCCATGACCAGCAAAGAACCGCAGAAGCCCATCATCCAGGTGCTGGAGCGCAGCTTCGCCGTGCTGGACATGCTTGCGGCGCAGCCCGAGCCGGTGTCGCTGAAGGAAATCAGCGAGCGCACGGGCCTGCATCCCAGCACGGCCCACCGCATCCTGAACGACCTCACGATCGGACGCTTCGTCGACCGCCCGGCTGCCGGCAGCTACCGGCTGGGCATGCGCTTGCTGGAGCTGGGCAACCTCGTGAAGGCGCGCCTGGACGTGCGCGAAGCCGCGCTGGGCCCGATGCGGGAATTGCACAAGGTGACGCATCAGCCGGTGAACCTGTCGATGCGCCAGGGCGACGAAATCGTCTACATCGAACGCACCTACAGCGAGCGTTCGGGCATGCAGGTCGTGCGCGCCATCGGCGGACACGCACCCTTGCACTTGACCTCGGTCGGAAAACTCTTTCTGGCGCATGAAGACGCGGCGCGTGTTCGAGCCTATGCCACGCGCACAGGGCTTACAGGCCACACGCGCAACAGCATCACAGACCTGGTGCGGCTGGAACGTGAACTGGCAAGCGTGCGCGCAACAGGTGTGGCCCGCGACGACGAAGAGCTGGAGCTTGGCGTGCGCTGCATGGCCGCAGGCGTTTTCGACGACCAGGGCAAGCTGCTGGCCGGGCTGTCGATCTCAGCGCCGGCCGACAGGCTGGAAGAGAGCTGGCTGGATCGCGTGAAAGGCACCGCGGCGCAGATCTCGGTCGCGCTGGGCTACCGCGGCTGATCAGGGCGTGGCCGCCGACAGCGAGACAGGCAGCACCTGCGGCCCCAGCAGCACCTTTTCAATTGCAAGCACTGGCGCGGGTGCGACCACGGCGGAACTCTGCAGTCCGGCAGCGGCCGGCACGAACGGAGTCGAAGGCATGAACTGCGTGAACGGCGAAACGGGAGAGACTGAGTCTGGCGACACCGCAGCCTTGGTCATGAAGACCGGCGCCGCCACAGCCGAGGGCACGAAAGGCGCCGTCGCCAGCCACTTGCGAATGCGCTCGGCATCACCCATGCGCGAATACTTGCCCGCCGAGTCCAACAGCACCATGATCAGCTTGCGGCCGGCCAGTTGCGTCTGCATCACCAGACAGCGCCCGGCCGCCGAGATATAGCCGGTTTTCTGCAGACCGATTTCCCACTCTGGGTTGCGCACCAGACCGTTGGTATTGCGGAACTGCATCTGCCTGGCCCCGACCGGCACCGATGCTTCGGGCGAGGTGGACAGGTCACGAATCAGCGGGTGAACCGAGGCAGCGCGCACCAGACGCGTCAAGTCCTGGGCGGTGGACTGGTTGTCAGACGACAGGCCCGTGGGTTCGACATAGCGCGTGCCGCTCATGCCCAGCAGCTGCGCCTTGGCGTTCATTGCCGAGATGAAGCTGCGAATGCCGCCCGGGTAAGTGCGGCCCAAAACATGCGCAGCACGGTTTTCCGACGACATCAGCGCCAGGTGCAGCATTTCGCCGCGGTTGAGTTGCGTACCCACGCGCAGACGAGAGCTGCTGCCAGCTGTGGCATTGACATCGTCTTGGGCAACGACGAGGGTTTCTTCCAGCGACAGGCCGGCCTCAATGACCACCAGCGCAGTCATCAGCTTCGTGATGGAAGCGATGGGCAGCACCGCACCGGAGTTCTTGCTGAACAACACTTCGTTGGTGTCCTGGTCGATGACCAAGGCCACGCTGGACTTCAGATCGAGCATGTCGTCGACCTTCTGCAAACCATACAGATGGCCAAACGATGGGCTTGGCGGCTGAACGCGCACGGCGCTCTTGCGGGCTGCGGCCTTGCGGCTCGGCGGGGCCGAAGCACGGGTGGCAGCTCTCGTGCTCGCTTTGGCCTTGACGTTGCTGTTGGTCTTGACCTTGGCCTTCGATTTGGCGTTCGCCTTGGGTTTCGCTTTGGCGTTCGCTTTAGCGCCTGAGGCCGCCGATTGCGCCTCCTTGGTCGCTGTCCTGGTCTGAGCCTGCGCCAGTGGTGCGGCGCCCAGTGCCAGCGTCAGCAGTGCCGCCCACGCCCAGCGATTTCCCAACCTATGACTCTTTTGCACCGTGTACCCCGCCGAAAGACCAAGCCCGAGTGTAGAACCTGGGAAAAACACGCGCAAGATCAAATGCTTGCGCGTTTTTCCTCAAGTGCCGCTTTTGGTGCAGACAGACGGCGCCGCGTCAACCCTGTGCAGCGACCCTGTCGGCCGCGCTGTGCAGCTTGTTGAGGGCCGAAAGATAAGCCTTGGCCGACGCGACCACGATGTCCGGGTCTGCACCGACCCCGTTCACGACGCGGCCACCGCGTTGCAGACGCACGGTGACCTCGCCTTGTGATTCTGTGCTGCCCGAGGTGATGGCATTCACTGAATACAGCATCATTTCCGCGCCACTCTTCACCTTTGACTCGATGGCCTTCAGGCTGGCGTCTACAGGCCCGTTACCATCACTTTCAGTGTGATGTTCGACGTTACCGGCGGCGAAAGAAACACGGGCGTGTGGCCGCTCGCCCATCTCGGAGTGCTGCGCCAGCGACAGCAGCCGGTAGTGCTCATTTTCTGCCGTGACGCTTTCGTCACCGACCAGCGCGATGATGTCTTCGTCGAAGATCTCGCTCTTGCGGTCGGCCAGGTCCTTGAACCGCGCAAACGCGGCGTTGAGTTCGCCGTCACTCTCCATCTGCACGCCCAGGTCGTGCAGGCGCTGCTTGAAGGCGTTGCGGCCGCTCAGCTTTCCGAGCACGATCTTGTTGGCGGCCCAGCCCACGTCTTCGGCCCGCATGATCTCGTAGGTGTCGCGCGCCTTGAGCACGCCGTCCTGGTGGATGCCGCTGGCGTGTGCGAACGCATTCGCGCCCACCACCGCCTTGTTGGGCTGCACCAGGAAGCCCGTGGTCTGGCTCACCAGGCGGCTGGCCGGCACGATCTGCGTGGCGTCGATGCCCACGTCCAGCTTGAAGTAGTCGCGCCGCGTGCGCACGGCCATCACCACTTCTTCGAGGCTGCAGTTGCCCGCGCGCTCGCCCAGGCCGTTGATGGTGCACTCGACCTGCCGCGCACCACCTATCTTCACGCCAGCCAGTGAGTTGGCCACGGCCATGCCCAGGTCGTTGTGGCAGTGCACGCTCCAGATCGCCTTGTCGCTGTTGGGCACACGTTCACGCAGGCTGCGGATGAACTCGCCGTAGAGCTCGGGCACCGCATAGCCCACGGTGTCGGGGATATTCAGCGTGGTCGCGCCTTCGGCGATGACGGCCTCCAGCACCTGGCACAGGAAATCGGGGTCGCTGCGGTAGCCGTCCTCGGGGCTGAACTCGACGTCACCGCAGAGGTTGCGCGCGAACCGCACCGACAGCCGGGCCTGCTCGAGAACCTGCTCGCGAGTCATGCGCAGCTTCTTCTCCATGTGGAGTTCGCTGGTGGCGATGAAGGTGTGGATGCGCGCGCGTGCTGCGCCCTTCAGCGCCTCGGCCGCGCGTGCAATGTCGCGGTCGTTGGCGCGTGCCAGGCTGCACACGGTGCTGTCCTTGATGGCGTCCGCGATGGCGCGCACGGCTTCGAAGTCGCCGTTGCTCGAAGCCGCGAACCCGGCCTCGATCACGTCCACGCGCAAGCGCTCCAGCTGGCGCGCGATGCGCAGCTTTTCTTCGCGCGTCATCGAAGCGCCGGGCGACTGTTCGCCGTCACGCAAGGTGGTGTCGAAGATGATGAGCTTGTCGGTCATGGTGTGTGCCTGTGCGGTGAGGTGGGGTCGCAAGCAGACCCGAAAAACACAACGGCCCGCTGCTTGCGCTGGCGGGCCGTTGATCGAGAAATCGGGGAAAGGACAAATAGACGAATTCGATCAGCGCACCCGCAGGGCTCCTAGCAGGGCTAGCGTGATGAAGGCGGGGCGGGAGAACATGGCGGGAATGTAGCACGCGAGATTTGCCGCGGCTGCCGCCACAAGACCCGAACAAGCCGGTCTTGTCAATGCAGACCCTTTTCGTCGGGGTCGTCGGTGGAGGTCGCGATCACGCTCACCGGCCTGCCCTTCATGCGCCGCCAGACATAGACGCCATAGCCGGAAGCACCGTAGATGCAGAAAAGCACGAACAAGGCCAAAGGCGGGTTCTGGCTGATCAGCGCAATGCCCAGGGCAATGGCCATGATGGTGGCAAAAGGCACGGTCTGCTTCGCGCCCACCACCTTGAAGCTGTAGAAAGGCACGTTGGTGACCATCGTCAAGCCAGCGTACAGCGTCACCGCGAAGGCCGTCCACGCCAGCCAGTCGATCTGCCAGACGTTCTTGAAGCCGGCGTCGTCCATGACCCAGATCAACCCCATCACCAAAGCCGCCGCCGCGGGGCTGGGCAAGCCCTGGAAGAAACGTTTGTCGACAATGCCGATGTTGGTGTTGAACCGCGCCAGCCGCAAAGCCGCGCCTGCGATGTAGACGAAGGCCGGTATCCACCCCCAGCGCCCCAGCCCCTGCAAAGCCCACTCGTAGACGATGAGCGCTGGTGCGGCACCGAAGCCGACCATGTCGCACAGACTGTCCATCTGTTCGCCGAAAGCACTTTGCGAGTTGGTCATGCGCGCGACGCGGCCATCGAGCGCATCCAGAACCGCAGCACAGAAGATGCCGATGGCGGCCAGCTCGAAGCGGCCATTCATCGCCATCACGATGGAGTAAAAACTCGCAAACAGCGCTGCCAGCGTGACGGCGTTGGGCAGGACGTAGATGCCCCTGCGCCGCGGGCGCTGCACGTCGCCGACGTCAAGCTCATCGTTCTTGGGTGGGCGGGGAGTCTCAGTCATGGCAGATGAGGATACCCCAGGGTCAAGAAGCAAAAAGGCCGCCCGCAGGCGGCCCTTGAAAGGCTGCGAAACCCGGTCGCGCCCGCTCAGTTCCTCGTGCGGTCGACCAGCTTGTTGGCCTTGATCCACGGCATCATGGCGCGCAGCTTTTCGCCCACCACCTCGATGCTGTGTTCGCTGGTCAGACGCCGGCGGCTCAGCAGCGTCGGCGCACCGGCTCGGTTTTCCAGGATGAAGCTCTTGGCGTACTCGCCGGTCTGGATGTCCTTCAACACCTGCTTCATGGCCTGCTTGGTGGCGTCGGTGACGATCTTCGGGCCGGTGACGTATTCGCCGTATTCGGCGTTGTTGCTGATGCTGTAGTTCAT
>JBBSCV010000094.1:0-11716 GCA_038249925.1 Burkholderiales bacterium | reverse complement strand
GTGCAGCGCCTGCGTGCCGCGCAGTTGCTGGGCAAGAGCAGTTCCTCGCTGAAGCTGTTCTCGCAGCTCTCCGACCGTTTCGAGCTCGTGCCGGCGGACAAGCCATCGCAGGTGCGGCTGCGCCGCTGATTCCGGGCACCGCGCCGGCTTGGCCCTACGCTGTCCGGGCTTGCTTGAAACTGCGCGCCCGGCCCTAACATCTTCATCATTCCGGGCCCCTGTGCGCCTGGGTTTTTTTGCGGCATGGAGGCCGCTACTGCCATGAAACGCATATTGCTGTTTGTCGGAACCAACCTGGCTGTCATGGTGGTGCTGGGCCTCGCAGCCAGCCTGCTGGGGGTCAACCGCTTCCTCACCGCCAATGGCCTGAACCTGGGCGCGCTGCTGGGCTTCGCCTTGCTGATCGGCTTCGGCGGCGCCTTCATCTCGCTCTTGATCAGCAAGCCGATGGCCAAGTGGACCACCCGCGCCAAGATCATCAACGAGTCCACCGACCCCACGCACCGCTGGATCGTCGGTGCGGTGCAGAAGTTTTCGCAGAAGGCTGGCATCGGCATGCCCGAAGTCGCCATCTTCGACGGCGCGCCGAACGCTTTTGCCACCGGTGCTTTCAAGAATTCGGCCATGGTGGCCGTGAGCACGGGCTTGCTGCAAACGATGAGCCGCGACGAGGTCGAGGCCGTCATCGGCCACGAGG
Organism: Burkholderiales bacterium; assembly: GCA_038249925.1. Lineage (GTDB taxonomy): Bacteria > Pseudomonadota > Gammaproteobacteria > Burkholderiales > Burkholderiaceae_C > Rubrivivax. The sequence goes on along the minus strand of JBBSCV010000094.1, from coordinate 11,019 downwards.
TGGCGCACGTCGCCAACGGCGACATGGTGACGATGGCGCTGATCCAGGGTGTGATGAACACCTTCGTCGTGTTCCTGTCGCGCGTCATCGGCTACTTCGTCGACAAGGTCGTGCTGCGCAACAACAACGAAGGCCCCGGCATCGGCTATTACGTCACCACCATCGTGCTCGACATCGTGCTGGGTGTGCTGGCCGCCATCATCGTGGCCTGGTTCTCGCGTCAGCGCGAGTACCGCGCCGACGCCGGTGCCGCGCAACTGATGGGCCGCAAGCAGCCGATGATCAACGCCTTGGCTCGCCTGGGCGGGCTGGAGCCGGGCGAGTTGCCCAAGAGCGTGGCCAACATGGGCATCAGCAGCAAGCCGAGCGGGCTGATGGCACTGTTCAGCAGCCACCCGCCCATCGAGGACCGCATCCGGGTGCTGCAACAGAGCCAGTAAGGCCGTGCCCTCGCCGCGCCCGATCGGGCCAGCCAGAGCTGGCATCGGGTTGCGGTTTCAGACCGCGTGCGCGGCAGATGCATGCGCGGCGGGGCCGCATTCGCCGCCCGGGAACTCGGCAGTCGCAACATTCGCATTGCTTTCGGCCAACGGCGAATTCAGGTTGACGAACGCTCGACAGGTCGTCTCGGGGTCAGGGCCGAGACGGCGTCTGGTGTGCTGTCGGCCTTCGGTCCATCCGAGAGTTCGGTCGGCAGTGTCGCGTCGAGTCCGGCAGCGATCGTGGCCTGCCATTCGCGCTGGCTGGCCTCGAACTCTTCGGCGGTGGCCTCCGAGACCTCGATCGATGCGTCGCCCCGATGGCCGCTTTCCGCCCGACTTAGGGCCCGGGCAAGCGCGCGTTCCTCGCGCGCTTCTGCGGCGGCCTGAAGCATTCGCAGCTTGTCGACAAGACGCGACAGCCGCTTCGAAGGCTCGTGCTCCACCAGCATCTGCAACTGCATGTTGGCCTTGCAGATCACTGAACTGGCCAAGCGCTGCACGCCTGCCCAGCCACGACGGCCGAGCGTGTCGTGCACGAACACCAGATGCCGCATGGCCGTGGCAGCGTGCCGATGTTCCATCTCGAGCAGGCGCAGGCTCAGCTCTTCGCGCAGCCGCCGCATCGATTCGGCCTGGATCACTTCCGGTGAACGGCGGCGTTCCTGCAGCGTGAGGTGCAGCCCGTCAGCGCGGCGCTCGATCGCGAGCGGCCGACCGAGAATGCTTTTCATCCAGCGGATGGAACCGCGCGGGCCGGCCGGTACGCGGCGTTCACGGGCTTCAAGGCGGTCAGGGCGCTCAGGGCGTTCAGGGCGTTTCGGGGGCGGAGTTTCGGCCATGGAATGGTTGTCGGCGCTCTGGCGCGTGAATTGAGCCTGGGAGCCCGTTCACGCTTCAGGCCTTGGACGGCCGGGGCAACCGGCCCATCAGGTAGAACTCGTCGTTGGGGCGCATCGCCGTCAAGTTGGCCATGCGGTTGCTCAGGCCGAAGAAGGCCGTGATGGCGCCGATGTCCCAGATGTCTTCGTCGTCGAAACCTTGGGCCCTCAAGTCCTCGAAGTCGGCTTCTTCGACGGTGTGCGACGCCGTGCAAACCTTCATCGCGAAGTCGAGCATGGCCTTCTGGCGCGGCGTGATGTCGGCCTTGCGGTGGTTCACCGCCAGTTGATCGGCCACGAGCGGCTTCTTCTCGTAGATGCGCAGGATGGCGCCATGCGCCACCACGCAATACAGGCACTGGTTGGCGGCCGAGGTGGCCACGATGATCATCTCGCGCTCGCCTTTGGTCAGGGAACCTGTCTCCTTGATCAGCAGCGCGTCGTGGTAGGCCATGAAGGCGCGCCACTCGGCGGGTCGGTGCGCCAGTGCCAGAAAAACGTTCGGCACGAAGCCGGCCTTCTGCTGCACGTCCAGCATGCGCGCGCGCAGGTCCTCGGGCAGGTCTTTCAGCTCGGGCACGGGGTAGCGAGAAATCGCGTGCGGCATGGTGGTCTCCTTCAGCTTCTGAACTGCATGGCGTGCAGCCGCGCATAGAGGCCGCCCTGGGCCAGCAATTCGGCGTGGCTGCCTTGTTCCACCAGGTGCCCGGCTTCCATCGCCAGCACGCGGTCAGCATTTTCGATGGTGGACAGACGGTGCGCGATGACGATCGTGGTGCGGCCGCGCATCAACTCTTCCAGCGCCGCCTGCACGGCACGTTCGCTTTCGTTGTCCAGCGCTGACGTGGCCTCGTCCAGGATGAGCACCGGCGCGTCTTTCGCGATGGCGCGCGCAATGGCCAGGCGCTGGCGCTGGCCGCCCGATAACTGGTTGCCGTTGTGGCCGATGGGCGTGTCCAGCCCCTGCGGCAGGCTGTCGACGAAGTCGAGCAAGTGCGCGGCCTTCAGCGCGGCGCGCACCTGTTCGCGGCTCATCGGCACGCCGAGGGCGACGTTGACCGCCACGGTGTCGTTGAACAGCACCACGTCCTGGCTGACCAGCGCAAACTGGCGGCGCAGTGCCTTCACGTCCCAGGCCGCCAGCGGCACGCCATCCAGCGTGATCCGCCCGGCCGTGGGCTCGATGAAGCGCGGCAGCAGGTTGGCCAGCGTCGTCTTGCCCGCGCCCGAGGGGCCGACCAGCGCGACTGTTTCGCCGGCGCGCACCTGCAGCGTGAGGTCTTCCACTGCGGGCGGGCTGTCGTCGCGGTAGCGCAGGCTCACGCCTTCGAAGCCGATGTCGCCGCGCGCGCGTCCGGCATCGTGCGTGCCGCCTTGCTCTACCGGGCTCGTCTGGATGAGGTCGAGACCACGTTCCACCGCAGCCAGCCCGCGCGTCAACGGCGCCATCACGTCAGACAAATGTTTGGCGGGGGCCACCAGCTGCAGCATGGCGGTGACGAAGGCGACGAAATCGCCCACCGAGGTGCCGCCGCTTCGGCTTTGCCACAGCGCCAGCGTGATGACGGCCGCAATGGCGATGGACGCCAGCATCTGCGTCACTGGCGTCATGGTCGCGCCGGCCACCACGGCTTTCATCATCAGACGGCGCACGGCATCGGCGCGGCCGAAGAAGCGCTGTCCCTGCTGCGCCTGCGCGCCGTGCAGGCGCACGATGCGCCAGGCCAGCATGTTTTCTTCCACCACGTAGGCCAGCTCGTCGGTGGCTTGCTGGCCTTCGACGGTCAGGCGATGCAGGCGCTTGCCCAGCACGCGCATCACCAGCGCCACCGCCGGGAAGAGCAGCCCCACCACCAGCGTCAGCTGCCAGTTCAGCCACAGCAGATAGGCCAGCAGCCCGACGAGGATCAGCGTGTCGCGCACCAGCGTCAGCACAGAGGCCGACAGGATGGTGACGCCGGCCTGCGCCTCGTAGACCAGGGTGTTGGTCATGCCGCTGGCGGTTTGCTGCTGGTAGAGCTGGGGCGAGTTGTCCAGCAGTCGATCGAACATGCCCTGGCGCAATTTCAGCACGGCGCGGTTGGCTACCCAGGCCAGGCCGTACTGCGCCACGAAACCCGAGGTGCTGCGCACCGCGAAGAGGCCGATGATGGCCACCGGCACCACCCACAGTTGCAAGGCGCCGCCGGCAAAGCCCTGGTCGAGCAACTTGCCCAGCAGCAGTGGAATGGCCGGCTCGGTGGCGGCCGTGACCAGTGCTGCCAGGCCGGCGGCCACCAGACCGGCGCGGCTGTGGCGGATGTAGGGCCAGAGCCGCTTCAGGCGCTGCATGAGAGTGGGCATGGGGCCGCGATTATCGCGGTGACCGTCTGTGGCCTGGGGGCAGGGTGGGCGCCAAGAGGTGCTGCCTACAATGAAGCGATGCCTTGCCCACCTGTCCGGCCTGTCGTGATGCCTGCCGTTGTTCCTGCAGTGATGCCCGTTGTCGACCGTGGGCGCCGCGCCCTCGTCTCCAGTGGTCTGCTGGTCGCGACCGCCACCGCGACCGCGCCCGCGCTGGCGCAGTTCCGCGTCGAGATTTCCGGCATCGGCGCCACGCAAATCCCGTTGGCTGCGGCGGTGTTCCGCGGTGAAGCGGACGCGGGCGTCGCCATCTCACGCATCGTGCGGGCCGACCTCGAGCGCAGCGGTCTGGTGCGCACGTTCGATGTCGACCAGGATCTCGACGAGCGCAGCGCGGTCGACCTTGCGCAGTGGCGCGGCCGCGGTGCGGATGCCCTGCTGGCGGGTTCGGTCACGCGGCTGATGGATGGCCGCTTCGACGTGCGCTACAAGCTCTGGGACGCGGTGAAGAACCAGGAACTTCTCGGCCAGAGCAAGGTGGTGCTGGCCGCAGACCTGCGCCTGGCCGCCCACCGCGTGGCCGACGAAATCCATGAAAAGCTGACCGGCGAGCGCGGCGTCAACGCCACGCGAATTGCCTATGTGGTGCGCGCTGGCCGCCGCTTCACATTGCACGTCACCGACGCCGACGGCGAAGGTGGGCAGGTGGCACTGGCGAGCCCCGAGCCCATCATCTCGCCGGCGTGGAGCCCCGATGGCAAGCGCCTGGCCTATGTGTCCTTCGAGACGCAGAAGGCCGTGATCTGGGTGCAAGACCTCGTCACCGGACAGCGCAGCATGCTCGCGAGCTTCCGTGGCAGCAACAGCGCGCCCGCGTGGAGCCCCGACAGCCGTCAACTGGCCGTGGCGCTGTCCCAAGCCGGGCTCACGCAGCTGTACCTGATGCCGGCTGGCGGCGGCACACCGCAGCGCCTGACACGCAGCAACGGCATCGACACCGAGCCCGTCTTCGCGCCCGATGGCCGCAGCATCATTTTCGTCAGCGACCGTGGCGGCGGACCGCAGATCTACCGCGTGGGCCTGGACGGTGATGCGCCGCAACGCGTGTCTTTCGCGGGCAGCTACAACATCAGTCCCGCCATCAGCCCCGACGGCACACAGCTGGCCTTCATCACGCGCCAGGGTTCGGGCTACCGTTTGATGATTCAGGACCTGAACGACGGAACTGTTCGGTCCCTGTCCGACACTCAGGATGACGAAAGCCCCAGTTTCGCGCCGAACGGTCGCTTGCTCGTGTACGCGTCGCGCGTACGGGGCAACGACGTGTTGATGACCACCACGCTCGATGGCAAGATCAAGACGCGCCTTCTGAGCATCAGCAGTGGCGCCGACATGCGTGAGCCGGCCTGGGGTCCCTTCGGTCGTTAGCCCGCCGGGTTGCAACCCGGATTTCAATCTCGTTCACCCACGCCAAGGAGTTCTTGATGAAGACACGCTTGTCCAGCCCGAGCAAGGCCCTCGCTTTGCTTGCCGTCAGCGCGCTGCTGGCTGCCTGTGGCACCACGCGCCTGCCCGACGACCGGAACAGTTCTGCCTCCATTTCCGCTGCCACGCCGGCGCCTGCAGCCACTTCGACAGGTTCGCCCGCAGCGCAGCCTGCAGGCACGCCGCAGTCTGGCGTGGCCACGGTGAACCTGGCAGGTGGTGCGGCTGCGGGTGGCGCCACGGCTGGCGGTGCAGCAGCGATGCTGGCCTTGCCCAGTCAGCGGGTCGTCTATTTCGATTTCGACAGCTACGCGATCAAGGACGACTTCAAGCCGCTGCTCGATGGGTTCTCCCGCGCACTCGCGGCCAACCGCGGCAAGAAACTGATGATCGAAGGCCACACCGACGAGCGGGGTGGCCGCGAGTACAACCTCGCGCTGGGGCAGAAGCGTGCGGCTGCTGTCGTCAGCTCGCTGACGCTGTTGGGCGTGAATGAAAGCCAGGTGGAAGCCGTGAGCTTCGGCGAAGAGCGCCCGTCGGCGCAAGGCGCCGACGAAGCGGCCTGGGCCCAGAACCGCCGTGCCGAGCTGAAGGACCGTTGAGATGCGAAGGCCTGTGCAGGGGATGATCCGCGCTGCGGTTGCAACCTTGACCCTGAGCTGCGCGATGGGCGCCGCGCAGGCCTTCTTCAACGACGACGAAGCACGCAAGGCCATCGTCGACCTCCGCAACCGCGTCACAGCGGTGGAAGAGGCAGGCAAAACACGCTCGGCCGAACTCACTGCAGCCAACGCACAACTGATGGAGCAGCTCACAGCCCTGCGCCGCAGCCTGCTGGACCTGAACAACCAGCTCGAAGCCATGCGCGGTGAACTTGCGAAACTGCGCGGCAACGACGAGCAGATCATGCGTGACCTGGCCGATTTGCAGACTCGCCAGAAGGAAGCAAGCCAGACCATGGACGACCGGCTGCGCAAGATCGAACCCGTGAAAGTGGCCATCGACGGCCGCGAGGCGGTGGTCGAGCAGGAAGAAAAGCGCGCCTACGAAGAGGCCATAGCCGCCATCCGGGGCGGTGACTTCGACAAGTCAGTGGCCTTGCTATCGAACTTCCAGCGCCGTTTCATCGGCAGCGCCTACACCGACTCTGTGCGCTTCTGGCAGGGCAACGCGCTCTATGGCAGGCGCGACTACAAGGAAGCCATCACCGCCTTTCGCACCTTCGTGACGGGTGCAGCCGATCACCCGCGCGCGCCGGAAGCGCTGCTGGCGCTGGCCAACAGCCAGGCCGAGATGAAGAACCCCGGTGCGGCGCGCAAGACCATCGAAGAGCTGATGAAGGCCTACCCTCAGTCTGAAGCCGCGCTGGCGGGCAAAGAACGGCTGGCGTCCATCAGGTGACAGCCGTGATGGCGGTCCCTACGGCCGAGTCGGCACAATCGCTGCGAGCGGCGCCTGCCGACCTGGAGCGCCGTTTTGGTGGGCTGCGACGGCTTTACGGCGACCCCGATTACGAGCGCCTGCGCGCTGCCACCGTGGCGGTGGTGGGACTGGGCGGCGTGGGCTCGTGGACGGCCGAGGCCCTGGCGCGCAGCGGCGTGGCGGGGCTGGTGCTGTTCGATCTGGACCACATCACCGAATCGAACATCAACCGTCAGGTGCAGGCCAGCGGCGCCACGCTGGGCGCCCACAAGGGCGAGGCACTGCGTGAGCGGATTGCAGACATCCATCCTGGCTGCGATGTGTGCGTGGTGGATGCCTTCGTCGAGCCCGACAACTGGCCGGCGCTGTTGCCGGTGCCGGTGCAAGCCTTGGTGGATGGCTGCGACCAGGTGCGCGCCAAGGCGGTGCTCGCCACCTGGGCCTTGCTGCACCGTGTGCCTCTGGTGTGCGTGGGTGCGGCCGGCGGCAAGCGCGAAGCGCAGCGGGTGGAAGTGGCCGACCTGGCAGACGTCACACACGACCCGTTGCTGGCGAGCCTGCGCCAGCGCCTGCGCAAGGAAGGCGGCGCGCCGCGCACGGGCGCGATGGGCCTGCGCTGCGTGTTCTCACGCGAGAGCGTGCTGGCGCCCGCGAAGGCCGGGAATGCAGGCAGTGCCGGTGGCGGCGCGGCTGCGAGCGGCGCAGGGAACCCTGCCGAAATCACCGCCGGTGGCCTGAACTGCCACGGTTACGGCTCGACGGTGACAGTGACTGCCACCTTCGGCATGGTGGCTGCGGGCGAGGCCATTCGCCAGCTGCTGGCGGCAGGCGCACGCTAGAAGCAGCTGCTTTTCTGGCTATAATTTATGGCTTTGCGGACGGGTCGTTAGCTCAGTCGGTAGAGCAGCGGACTTTTAATCCGTTGGTCGCGTGTTCGAGTCACGCACGACCCACCACAGTCACCACGCTCATCACACCAATCGCGCCCATCAGACAAACGCCGTCAATTCAGGCGCAAGTTTTCAGGGCGCGGGCAGCGTACAAAAGCACGGGCTCCTAGCTCAGTTGGTAGAGCAGCGGACTCTTAATCCGTTGGTCGACAGTTCGAATCTGTCGGGGCCCACCAACAAAGTCAACGGCCTGGGCAGCAATGTCCAGGCCGTTGGCCTTTGCGCACCGGTGAACGCGTGGCAGCGCGTCAGAGGCTTATGGCGTTTATGGGCGCGATGGGCGCTATGGGCGCCTATGGCCGCAGCCGCGACAACTCTTCCGCGCTGATGCCCAGCAGCCGAGCCGCTGCACCGCTGTCGCCCGGGTGGCGCTCGATCGCGATGCGCAAGAAGTGCTGCTGCGCCAGGGCTTGGGCCTGGCCCAAGAGCGCTGGCAACGGGGTCTTGCCCAGTTCGCCGGTCAGGGCGTCGATGGCGCGGAGCAGCGCTGCGGCACGTGCGTCGACGGTGAGCACGTCACTGCCGCAAGGGCGCAGCGTGAGGCCGATGTCGCCACCCGCGATGTCGCTGAGCAACGAGCCGGTCATGTCCACTGCAAGCTCCAACGGGCCGGTGCGCCGCAGCGTGACGCGCTGGCAGGGCGCCAGACCCTGCGCGCGCAGGCTGCCGATGACTGCCATGCCGTCATCGGGCAGCCAGCGCTCCAGCGGCTGGCCGATGACAGCTTCGAGCTCAGTGGCTTGCGCCATCTGCATGAAGGCCAGGTTGGCCTCGCGCACCCGGCCATCACTGTCGATGACAACGATGCCCTCGGGCGTGCCGTCGACATCGCGTGTCAGCGCAGAGCCCGGGGCCAGCGGATCGTCGTGCGGCGGATCGGCCTGGCGCAGGCGCAGCAAGACCGTGGGATTGCTCGCTTCGGGCACGCGCGTGGCCGTGAGGGCCACCGAGATGTGCGAACCGGCCAGCCGCGCCTGCGCGAACAGGGGCTCCGAACCTGCACAGGCGCTGGCCAGCAGTGCCTCGACCGCTGGGCGCGAAGTGGCATCGAAATGCGCGCTGAGCAACCGGCCCTGCGCCGATGGCCCATCCACCTGCAGCAGCCGCGCTGCCGCGGCGTTCACCGCCATCAGGCATTGCCGATCGATGTCGACGGTGATTGCCGCGTCGGTGGCCACCTGGTACAGCAGCCGGTGGCGCGCTTCGTCACGTCGGGCCCGCCAATAGCTGCGCTCCAGCGACTGCTGCGTGTCGAGAAAGCGTTGCTGGATGGCCGCAACGCTGCGCAAGTCACGTCCCACCGCCAGGACAGGGCCGCGTTCACCCAAGCGCACCGCGGTGTACGCCACAGGCATTTCGTCGCCCCATTCGGCGGAATGGTTGACCTCGCGACGCCGACCCATGCCGCCACAAGTGGAAGCATCGGCCAGCAAGCTTTCGATCTTGCCTCGGGTGTCGCCAGTGACCGTTTGCGCCCACGGTTGCCCGATCCAGGCCTCAGCGGCCGGATTCATCGGCGCCTTTTCGTTCTGCGCCACTGAAGTGACGATGCCGGCCTCGTCGATGACGAGCGCGATGTCAGAGGAAAGCGACACGAACGCGCGCGCCAGGCCCGCCGCGCAACCGGAAAGTGCATCGAAATCGACCGAGGGGTCCGGACTGCGGCTCAAGTCGTCTTCCTTCCAATGAAATCGCGGTGCTTTCCAGACTGCAAGCTCACCTCGCTCAAATCAAGCCTGGCAGCCGGCGGCGACGACTGCAGACACTGCACTCGCTGACCCGCGGGCGAGTCGGGTCAGACCAGGGCAGGCGCAGTCACACCCGGTCAGACGCGGGCCAGTCCCAGCAGATGCGCCATGTCCTTGAAGAAGATGCGCACATGGGCCATCGGCTTCTTGCGCACCAGTTCCTTGTTCATGTAGCTCTCGAAGGTGAGCTGCTGCACGTCCTTGTCCATGCAGATCTTGACGAAGCTCTCGCGGCGCTTGTCGCTGCTGTACCAGAAGCGCTGCATGATGCCGAGGATCCAGAAGACACGGCCGTGGGCCTTCATGAAGCGCTTGCGTGCCGTGCGCAGTGCTGAAGTCTTTCCTGTGCGCAGGAACTCCTGCGCGGCCTCGGCTGCCAGGCGCCCGCCATACATCGCGTAGTAGATGCCTTCGCCGGACGAGGGCGCCACAACGCCTGCAGCGTCGCCGGCCAGCACGATGTTGCGGCCATCGTCCCAGCGCTTCAGCGGCTTCATCGGCAGCGGTGCGCCTTCACGGCGGATGACTTCGAAATCCTGCATGCCAGCGGCCTCGCGCAGTTTGGCGGTGGCGTTGCGCAGGGAGAAGCCCTTGTCGGCGCTGCCGGTGCCGATGCTGAGCGTGTCGCCGTGGGGGAAGACCCAGCCGTAGAAGTCGGGGCTGAGTTCGCCGCGGTAGTAGACGTCGCAGCGCGTGGCGTCGTAGTCGGCCGGCTTCACGGCCGGCGCGCGCACGATCTCGTGGTAAGCGAAGACGTATTCGGTGTTCTCCGAGCCCGGCACACATTGCCGTGCCACCGCAGAGCGTGCGCCGTCGGCGCCGATGACGCAGCGAGCGCGCACCGAGGCGGCGTGGCCAGTTTTCGGCCCATCATCCGTGCGTGCCCTGAAGTGCACCACCGCCATCCCGTCGTCGGTGTATTCCACCTTCTCGAAGGTGCCCGTGGCACGCACTGCACCGGTGCTGGCTGCGCGCGCGCGCAGCCACTCGTCGAACTGTTCGCGGTCGACCATGCCGACGAAGCCGTTCTCGATGGGGATGTCGACCTTGCGGTCCTTGGGCGAGATCATGCGGGCCGAACGCGCCTTGGCCACCAGCAGATGGTCTGGGATGGCGAAGTCCTTGATCGCACGCGGCGGAATGGCGCCGCCGCAGGGCTTGACGCGGCCGTCGCGGTCAAGCAGCAGCACGCTGCGGCCCTGCTCCGAGAGGTCGTGGGCGGCAGTGGCGCCGGCCGGTCCGCCGCCAACGACGACCACGTCGTAGGCTTTCTGGGTGTCGATGGAATTCATGAGGAACCTCCGGCCCGCAGGGCTTGGACATCGGCACTGCCGACAAGGGGTGCGGCACTTGCCGCGGATGAAGAACGATCAGGAATGCTGGAAGCGCGCAAGGCCGGCGCAGCGATGCGCGTTGCCAGCAGCGGGGCGGCGATGAACATGCCCGCTTCCGGGAAGAAGACGGCGGCGTGGGCGGTGCCCTGTTGGCCGATGAGCCAGCGCGCCACCTCGCTGGCGGCGGTGCCGAAGTGGCCGCCTACCGCAAAGCCGACCAGCACGCCGGACAGCACCGCGGGCAAGGCCAGTTCTGCCACCATCACGCGGTTCCGCGGGGAGGTGGTCAGCACCACCACTGCCCCGAGCATCGCCTTCACCAAACCCAGCCGGGCGATGCCCAGCCAGCTGAGTGATGCGCTGGCGGTCAAGGTGGC
>JBBSCV010000093.1:0-11724 GCA_038249925.1 Burkholderiales bacterium | reverse complement strand
GAGTCGGGCCACGCAAAGCCCGAAGAGAAGGCTTTGCCAGATGAGACTTTGCACCTCGCGGCCGCGCAGCCCACCCAGCCGCCGGCCGATCCAGAACGTGAAGGCTGCGGCGGCCATCAAGACCAGCAGCGGCCCCGGCAATACGAAGGAGCCGAGTTGCAGTGTGACGTCCAAGCGGTGAGCCTAGCGGTGGGCTAGCGGTCCGCCACGCCGGCTAGGCGCGCGTTTCTCGGTGTTATTGACGTCGCGTCACTGCCAACGGCGGGTGTTCGCAGAAGAAATTGCGCACCAGCGCGCCCTTCGCTCAACCCCGCCGGCGCAGTGCCAGCAGACCCAGCACGCCAGCAGCCATCAGCAATACGGTAGCGGGCTCAGGCACCACCTGCACCACCTTGCCGGCGAAGTCGATGATGAAGATCTCGCCATTGGCACCTTCGCCGAAGGACGCGATGCTGCTCAAGGCCCCGCCCGCGCCAGCGTCCAGCATGGCGGTCCAGTCTGTCGCCCCAGCCATGCTCTGCGCGCTGCCGTCGCCGGCAATGGACCAGATGCGGCCGCTGACGAAGTCGCCGAAGAGGTATTGGCCGTAGATCTCAGAGCCGACATCGCGAACCACATAGCCGCCGGTGATGCTGCCGCCGAGGCTGCGCGTGTAGGTGAGTATCGGGTTGACCATGCCGGGTTGCAGCGGGCCGCCGACGCCCGGTGTGGCGATCTCGCCTTCACGCACGCGCCAGCCGAAGTTCTGGCCGCCAGGGCTGGCAGCGTCGATGAAGTTGACTTCTTCGCGCGCGTTCTGGCCCACGTCGGCGATCCACATCGCGCCGGTCAGGCGGTCGAAGCTGTTGCGCCAGGGGTTGCGCAGGCCGTTGGCGAAAATTTCGCCGCGTACGCCCGCGACGCCGAAGTAAGGGTTGTCGGTGGGAATGGCGTAGTTGATGCTGGCGCTGGCGAAGTCGTCGCCGTTGATGTTGATGCGCAACATCTTGCCCAGCAGCACGGTGTTGTTCTGGGCGTTGTTCGAAGGGTCGTTGCTGCCGCCGCCGTCGCCAGTGGCGATGTAGAGGTTGTTGGCATCGCCGGGCTTGAAGCCCATCCATCCGGCCTTGTGGTTGCCAACGCCGTTGGGCTGGTCGATGCGCATCACTTCCACGCGGCTGGCTGCATCGGCCGTCAGACCGCTGACGCTGGCGCGGTAGCTGGCCACCACCGTGTCCTGGTTCGTCGGGTCGGTGTAATTGATGAAGAAGCGACGGTGGCCCACGGACGAGGCGTCGGCGAAGCCGGGGTCGAAGGCCAGACCGAGCAGCCCTTGTTCGCTGCCACTGGTGACAGCAATGCCCAGGAAGGTGCTGGTCACGCCGCCTTGAACAGCGCGGATGGTGCCGCCCTTTTCCACGATGTAGACCGGCCCGCCTGCCACGGGTGCGGTGGCATAGAGCGGCTGTGAAAGGCCGCTGGCGATGAGGCGGGTATCCAGGGTCGCAGCGAACGCGGGTGCCAGCGCCAGTGCCAGAGTCGTGGCGAGAGCTGTGGAACTGGCGGTGGAACGGGCTGTGGAACGCGCCGCGGTCAGTGCCGTGGCGAAATGGCGACCCAGCGGGGGCAGGTTGTGGTGCAGGTTCATTCGAACTCCTTGTTGCAGCCCCAAAAGCTAACACGCCAAAGGTGAGGCGTCTGTACCCTGATTGCGGGTCTGCAGTGCCCAGGCTGGGCAGACCGCTCTTCGACACACGCTGGCATCGCGGGCATTCTGCACCGTGGTGCTTCGCATTCAGGTCATTCCGCGCAGCTTCGTATCTATGTATGTTCGCCGCGCTTGGCCAGCGCTTGGCCAGCGCTTGGGGCACGTGCTGCAAGACCGATGCTTCGATCGGCATTCCGTCCGACATCCCTCGAGCAGCTTACGGCCCACGATGCGCCCAGTCGTGCGAGGCTTACCTCCGGCTGCGTGCGACCGCCCCCCAAGCCGCGGCGTCTGTGCCTAAGAACAAGGTTGACCCTGATGACACCTGATCAATCGGCCCGCGCCGCAGTGAGCGGAACCAGGGCGCCTTTCCCCACGGTTGCCGCTGTCGCCCTGATCGCCGCGCTGCTGCTGGCGGCCTGTGGTGCCGAAAAGGCTGCGCCCGGCGCGCCGGGTACGCCTGGCACGCCGGGGGGTGGCATGCCCCCGCCGCCGCCCGTCGGCGTGGTGACCGTGGCGCCTCAGACCGTGGCCCTGCAGACCGAATTGCCCGGCCGCGTGGAAGCGCAGCGCACGGCGCAGGTGCGGGCACGCGTGACGGGCTTGGTGCTGCAGCGGCAGTTCCGCGAAGGCAGCGAAGTGCGCGCCGGCGCGCCCCTGTTCCTGATCGACCCCTTGCCCTACCAGGCTGCGCTGGACAGCGCGCTGGCGCAGCAGGCGCGTGCAGAAGCCGCCCTGGGCCAGGCCCGGGCCACCGCCGAACGCTTCAAGCCCCTGGCCGAGGCACAAGCCATCAGCCGACAGGACTATGCGAACGCCCAAGCCGCGCAGTTGGCGGCAGAGGCCGACCTGGCCGCGGGCAAGGCTGCGGTGCAGACGGCCCGCATCAGCCTGGGCTACACGCGGGTGACGGCGCCCATCTCTGGCCGCATCGGCCGCGCGCTGGTCACCGAGGGCGCGCTCGTGAGCGCCGCCGAGGCCACACAAATGGCTCTGGTGCAGCAGACGAGCAGCGTCTACGTGAACTTCACGCAGAGCAGTGGCGAACTGCTGGCCCTGCGCAGGGCGATGGCCGACAACCGGGTGCGCAAGACTGGCAATGGCAATGGCGGTGGCGGTGGCGGCGACGCCGTGGCCGTGAGCGTGGTGCTGGAGGACGGCAGCGTGCTGCCCCAGCCCGGCCGCCTGCTGTTCAGCGACCTGAGCGTGGATGCCACCACCGGCCAGGTGACGCTGCGCGCCGAGGTGCCCAACAAGGAAGGCCTGCTGCTGCCCGGCCAGTACGTGAGGGTCCGCCTTTCGCAGGCCGAACTGCCGGCGGCCGTGCTGCTGCCGCAGCAGGCCGTCACACGCACGCAGCAGGGCGACAGCGTGCTGGTGGTCGACGAGGGCAACAAGCCCGGCCCGCGCCAGGTGAAGATTCGCCAGGGCCAGGACGGTCAGTGGGTGGTGACGGAGGGGCTGAAGGCCGGTGACCGCGTCATCGTCGACGGTTTCCAGAAGATGTTCGTGCCCGGTGCCCCGGTGACGCCGGTGCCGTGGACGCCCGTGGGCACGAAAGCAGCGTCAGCCTCCGCTACGGCCTCAGCCCCGGCCGCAGCGGCCTCGAAGTAGGGCAGGCGCGCGGCCATGGCCCAGTTCTTCATCGACAGACCCATCTTCGCGTGGGTCATCGCGCTCTTCGTGCTGGTGCTGGGGGGCGTCTCCATCACCCAGCTGCCGGTGGCGCAGTACCCGCCGGTGGCGCCGCCGGCCATCGTCATCACCGCCGTCTATCCGGGCGCGTCGGCGCAGACGCTGGAGGACAGCGTGCTGTCCGTCATCGAGCAAGAGATGAACGGCGCGCCCGGCCTGATCTATGTCGAGAGCGTGGCCCAGGCCAACGGCAGCGGCACCATCACGCTGAGCTTCCAGGCCGGCACCAACGCCGAACTGGCGCAGGTGGAAGTGCAGAACCGCCTCGGCCGCGCCACGCCGCGTCTGCCTGCCACAGTCACGCAGCAGGGCGTGCGCGTGGACAAGGCGCGCGCGAACTTCCTGCTCTTCGCCATCCTTTCCAGCACCGACCCGGCCTACGACCCCATCGCGCTGGGTGACTACGCGGCGCGCAACGTGCTGCCCGAAATCCAGCGCGTGGACGGTGTGGGCCAGGCCCAGCTCTTCGGCACCGAGCGTGCGATGCGCATCTGGACAGAGCCGGCCAAGCTGCTGGGCTTCAACCTCAGCAGCAGCGACGTCGTGGCGGCCATCCGCGCGCAGAACGCCCAGGTGGCGGCCGGTGCCATCGGCGAGCTGCCCAACGTGGCCGGGCAGGGCATTGCGGCCACCGTGGTGGTGAGCGGCCAGCTCGGCACGGTGGAACAGTTCGGCAATATCGTGCTGCGCGCCAATGCCGACGGCAGCACCGTGCGCCTGCGCGACGTGGCGCGCATCGAACTCGGTGCGCAGACTTATGCCACTTCGGCGCGCCTGAACGGCCAGCCCTCCACCGGCATCGGCGTGCAACTGGCGTCCACTGGCAATGCGCTGGCCACGGCCGCCGCCGTGCGCGCGAAGATGGAGGAACTCGAGCGTTTCTTCCCCGCTGGCATGAGCCACACCGTGCCCTACGACAGCTCGCGTTTCGTGAAGATCTCCATCGAGCAGGTGGTGATCACGCTGCTGGAAGCCGTGGCGCTGGTCTTCCTGGTGATGTACGTCTTCCTGCAGAACTTTCGCTACACCATCATTCCCACCATCGTCGTGCCGGTGGCCTTGCTGGGCACCTTCGGCGTGCTGCTGGCGCTGGGTTTCTCGATCAACGTGCTGACGATGTTCGGCATGGTGCTGGTCATCGGCATCGTGGTGGACGACGCCATCGTCGTGGTGGAGAACGTCGAACGCATCATGAGCACGGAAGGCCTGTCGCCGCGCGAGGCCACGCGCAAGGCGATGGGCCAGATCTCCGGCGCCATCGTCGGCATCACCGTGGTGCTGATCGCGGTGTTCGTGCCGCTGGCCTTCTTCGCCGGCAGCGTGGGCAACATCTACCGCCAGTTCTCGGCGGTGATGGTGGCCAGCATCGCCTTCTCCGCTTTCATGGCGCTGAGCTTGACGCCGGCGCTTTGCGCCACGTTGCTGAAGCCCGTGGAAGCAGGGCATCACCTGGAAAAGCGCGGTTTCTTCGGCGCCTTCAACCGCGTCTTCAAACGAACCGCCCGCGGCTACGAGAGCGTGGTCCAGCACATGCTGGCCAAGGCGCTGCGTTATCTGGTGATCTACGCCGCCATCATCGGCGTCGTGGCCTGGGGCTACCTGCGCCTGCCCACCAGCTTTCTGCCGGCCGAAGACCAGGGCACCCTCATCGTCAACGTGCAATTGCCACCTGGTGCCACGCAGGAACGCACCCGCGCCGTGATGGAGCAGGTCGAAGCCTTCATCCTCAAGCAGCCCGAGGTGCAGAGCATGGTCGGCGTGCTGGGCTTCAGCTTCAGCGGCCAAGGGCAAAACGCGGCGCTGGCGTTCGTGACGCTGAAAGACTGGGACGAGCGCCCTGACTTGGAGAACAGCGCGCAGGCCGTGGCCGACCGTGCCTTCGGGGCGCTGATGGGCGTGCGTGATGCCTTCATCTTCCCGGTGAGCCCGCCGCCCATTCCTGAACTGGGTCAGGCCTCGGGCTTCACCTTCCGCCTGCAAGACCGCGCCGGCCTGGGCCACGACGCGCTGGTGGCCGCGCGCAACCAGCTGCTGGGCATGGCCAGCCAGAGCAAGGTGCTGGCCCAGGTGCGGCCGGACGGCCTGGAAGACGCGCCACAGCTGAAGATCGACATCGACCGCGACAAGGCGGCCGCCTTGGGTGTGAGCTTCGATGCCATCAGCGCCACCATCGGCACCGCGCTGGGCTCGAGCTATGTCAACGACTTCCCCAACGCCGGCCGGCTGCAGCGCGTGGTGGTGCAGGCCGATGCGCCGGCACGCATGCAGCCCGAAGACGTGCTGAAGCTGAATGCCAGCAACAACCGCGGGCAACTCGTGCCGTTGAGCGCCTTTGCCAGCACGCGCTGGGTCACCGGCGCGATGCAGACCGTGCGCTACAACGGCTACCCGGCCATGCGCATCGGTGGCAGTGCGGCGCCGGGGTTCAGCACCGGCGACGCCATCGTCGAGATGGAACGCCTGGCCACGCAGCTGCCCAGGGGCTTCGGCTACGAGTGGACAGGGCAATCGCGTGAAGAAAAGCTGGCCGGGGCACAGGCCTTCGTGCTCTACGGCTTTGCCATCCTGGCGGTGTTCTTGTGCCTGGCGGCTTTGTACGAAAGCTGGAGCATTCCGTTCTCGGTCATTCTGGTGGTGCCACTGGGTGTGCTGGGCGTGGTGCTCGCCACGCTCTTTCGCGGTTATGCCAACGACGTCTACTTCCAGGTCGGTCTCATCACCATCATCGGCCTGAGCGCGAAGAACGCGATCCTGATCATCGAGTTCGCCAAGGACCTGCAGGCCCAGGGCAAGACAGCGGTGGAAGCAGCGCTCGAGGCAGCGCACCTGCGCTTTCGCCCCATCGTGATGACCTCGCTGGCCTTCATCCTGGGCGTGATGCCGCTGTTCCTGGCCAGCGGTGCAGGCTCGGCCAGCCAGCGTGCCATCGGCACCGGCGTGGTGGGCGGCATGATCACCGCGGTGGTGCTGGCGGTGTTCTTCGTGCCCTTGTTCTTCGTCGTCGTGCGTCGCTTCTTCAAGCCCAGCGCGCGGCAAATGCAGCACGACGCCAAGGAAACACCGAACCTCAACATCAACACCCCCGCGGAGGACCGCTGAGATGACGCGCCCCCAACTGCGCACGTCGCTCGTTCTGCCGGCCCTGGCCGCGCTGCTGTCGGCCTGTTCTTTCGCCCCCGTGCATGAACGGCCAGCGGCGCCGGTGGCCGCGGCCTTCCCGCAGCCGGGTGCCGACGGCGGCACGCCCGCGACCGAGCTGCCCTGGGCCGACTTCCTGGCCGATGCGCGCTTGAAGGTGCTCGTGACACTGGCGCTGAAGAACAACCGCGACTTGCGCATCGCGGCGTTGAACGTCGAGCAGGTGCGCGCCCAGTTGGGTGCGCAGCGTGCCGACTTGTGGCCCACGCTGGGTGGCGGTTTCGTTGGCGGCCGCCAGGCCACGGGCAATCTCTACACGCTGGGCCTGCAGGTCACGGCATTCGAGCTGGACCTGTTCGGCCGCGTGAAGAACCTGAGCGAAGCTGCGCTGGCGCGTTATCTCGCCAGCGACGAAGGCCGGCGCGCCGTGCACGCCGGCCTGGTGGCGGCTGTCGCTGCGGCGGACCTGGCCGTCCGTGCCGACGACGAACTGCTGGCGTTGACGCAGCGCACCCTGGCTTCACGCAACGAGGGCCTGCGGCTCGTCAAGCTGCGCTTCGATGGCGGCGTGGCGGCAGAGCCCGAGCTGCGCAATGCTGATTCGCTGGTGGCCGCAGCGCGTGTCAACCTGGCCGCGCTGCAACGCCAGCGCAGCCAGGACCTCAATGCACTCGTGCTGCTGCTGGGCCAGCCGTTGCCGGCCGACCTGCCGCCGGCTGGTGAGCTGGCGGCCTTGCGCCTGGCCGACTTGCCTGCGGGTTTGCCTTCAGAGGTGCTGCTGCAGCGCCCCGACGTGCGCCAGGCTGAACAGCAACTGGTGGCGGCCAATGCCAACATCGGCGTGGCGCGCGCGGCGTTCTTCCCTCGCATCTCGCTCACTGGCAGCGCCGGTTTCGCCAGCAATCAACTGAGCGGGCTTTTCGACAACACGGCCTGGACATTCACCGGCCAGCTGCTGCAGCCCATCTTCGACGCCGGCCGCAACAGCGCCAACCTGGCCGGCGCGCAGGCTGCTCGCGACATCAGCATCGCGCAGTACGAAAAGACCGTGCAGACGGCCTTCCGTGAAGTGGCCGATGCCCTGGCCGGCCGTGCCACGCTGGGTGAACAACTGGCGGCGCAGCAGGCGCAGGCCGATGCCGAGGCGCGC
This sequence comes from Burkholderiales bacterium, assembly GCA_038249925.1. Classification (GTDB taxonomy): domain Bacteria; phylum Pseudomonadota; class Gammaproteobacteria; order Burkholderiales; family Burkholderiaceae_C; genus Rubrivivax. Next base: position 4,054 of record JBBSCV010000093.1, on the reverse strand, counting down.
CGCCTGGCGCTGGCCGAGCTGCTGTTTCAGGGCGGTGTGGCCAATGCGCTGGAGCGGCTGGACGCCGAGCGCGCCACGCTGGCGGCGCGTCAGGCGGTGGTGCAGTTGCAGCTGGCGCGGCTGCAGAACGCGGTGCAGCTCTACCGCGTGCTCGGCGGTGGCACACCCGCGCCGCTGGCCAGCGCGGCGCCCTGACGCACCGACACACCGTCGCTGAGCCAGTGGGCCAGAATCCGGACCTCGTGTCCGGTTTCTTGCCGGGTTCGAAAGGCCGCAGGAGCCCGCCATGCCCACCCACCACCCCGCCGACGAACACGCCATGCGCCTGGCCCTGGACCAGGCGCACAACGCCTGGCTGGTGGGCGAGGTGCCGGTGGGCGCGGTCATCGTGCGCCGTACGGCCGAGGGCCCGCAGATCATTGCCACCGGCTACAACCGTCCCATCACCACACACGATCCCACGGCGCATGCCGAGATCGTGGCGCTGCGCCACGCGGCCACGCTGCTCGAGAACTACCGCCTGCCCGATTGCGAGATCTACGTGACCCTGGAGCCCTGCGCCATGTGCGCCATGGCCCTGGTGCACGCGCGATTCAGGCGTGTGGTGTTCGGCGCGCCCGACCCCAAGACCGGCGCCGCCGGCTCGGTGCTCGACCTTTTCTCAGACACGCGGCTGAACCATCAGACGCAAGTGCAGGGCGGCGTGTTGGCCGACGAGTGCGGCGGACTGCTGCGCGACTTCTTTTCCGAGCGCCGGGCACAGCAGCGTGTCGAGCAGCGGGAGGATCAGCACGCGCAGGAGCCCACGCACACAGTCCTGGGAGGCGATGGCGCCGATGACGGCCTGGCGCCCGAGGCCATTCCAGCCGGCGAGGTGACCGAGCTGTCCGCCGACGTGCTGACCGCGCTGACTCGGTCCTGACATCCCGGCACCCCGCCACCCCGACATGACTGCACTGACCCTGTTTTCCCCCGCCGGCGTGGTGCCGCGTGCTGCCACGCTGCGCCTGGCGGCACGCCGCCTGACGGCGCTGGGTTTTGCCGTGCAAATGGACGAAGCGGCGCTGGCGCGCCATCAAAGATTCGCCGGCGACGACGACACCCGCCTGGCCGCCGTGCACCGCGTGGCGCTGGCCTCACCTTCCGTCGCGATGGCGGTGCGGGGCGGTTATGGCTGCACGCGCCTGCTCGACCGCCTGGACTGGCCGCTGCTGGCGCGCAGCGTCGAGCTGGGCACGCGCTGGGTGGGCTTCAGCGACCTCACGGTGTTGCAGCTCGGCCTGCTGGCGCACAGCGGCCACGAGAGTTGGTCGGGCCCGACGGCGCTGGACAGTTTCGGCCGCAGTGAAGCCGATGGCGGCGTCGACGATGTCACGCGTGATTGCTTCCTCGAGGCCATGAGCGGCGATCTCGAAGCGGTGGGTTTTCGCACCGAGGCCGGTTTCGATGGCCTGGATGTGGCGGGCAAGCTCTGGGGCGGCAACCTGGCGATGGTGTGTTCGCTGCTGGGCACCCCGCACTGGCCGCGCGTCAACGGCGGCATCCTGTTTCTGGAAGATGTCGCCGAGCATCCTTATCGAGTAGAGCGCTATCTGCTGCAGCTGCAACAAGCAGGGGTGTTGGCGCGCCAGAAGGCGGTACTGCTGGGCGCTTTCAACGACTGGAAGCCTTCACAGCTGGACCGCGGCTACAACATGAAGACCGTGGTGGCGCACGTGCGCAGCCTGAGTGAAACACCGGTGCTCACCGGCTTGCCCTTTGGCCACGTGCCGACCAAGGTCTGCCTGCCGGTGGGCCGGCGTGTGCAACTGGCGGTGCAGGGGCGTGATGCGTTCATTGGCTGGTAGCGTGAAGTGCTTCAAACGGGGCCTGGTGGCAGCGCTTGCGCTGCTGGCCACCGCCTGCAACAACAACCCCTGGCCGGAGGACGCGGCCGGCTCGAACACGCTCTTCACGGGCGTCATCGAAAGCTCACCGCGCCATCTGGATTCCACGGCCTCGTACTGGAACAACGACACGCCCTTCACGTTTCAGATCTACGAGCCGCTGTATGGCTACCACTACCTCAAGCGTCCGTTCGAATTGACGGCGAAGTCAGCCGCCGCTGTGGCACAGCCGCGTTACATCGACAAGAACGGCCAGGCGCTGCCCGACGATGCACCGGCCGAACTGGTGGCCGAGAGCATCTACGACGTGCCCATCCGCCCCGGCATGCGTTACCAGCCGCACCCGGCCTTTGCGCTGGACGAACAGGGCAGGCACCGCTACCACGCCATGAAGCCGGGCGAACTCGGCAAGCGACGCACGCCGCTGGACTTCGAACACAGCGGCACGCGCGAGGTGGTGGCCGAAGACTTCGTCTACGCGCTCAAACGCCAGGCCACCACGCGCATCACTGCGCCCATCTTCAGCGTCTTTGCTGAATATGTCTTGGGCCTGCGCGAGTACGGTGAACTCATCAAAGAAGAAGACGCCAAGCTGCGCCAGGGGCTGGACCCGGCGAGCCAGGACAAGCCTTTCCTCGACTTCCGCCGCTGGCCGCTGGCGGGCGCCACCGCGCCCGAAAAGCACCTGCTGCGCATGCGCATCAAGGGCAAGTACCCGCAGTGGAATTACTGGATGCAGATGACATTTTCGGCGCCCGTGCCCTGGGAAGCCGATGCGTTCTATGCACAGCCCGGCATGGCCGAGGTGGGCCTTTCGGCAGACACCTGGCCCGTGGGCAGCGGCCCCTACATGATGGCCGAGTACGTGAAGGACCGCCGCCACGTGATGGTGCGCAACCCCAACTTCCGCGAGGACCTCTACCCCTGCGAGGGCGCGCCCGGCGACAAGGAAGCCGGCCTGCTGGACGACTGCGGCAAACGCATGCCCTTCATCGACCGCATGGTCTTCACCATCGAGCGCGAGGCGTTGCCGCGCCAGGGCAAGTTCCGCCAGGGTTACTACGACGTGGAGGTGCTGGAACGAACCGACACCGGCATGGAGTACCTCGTGGGCATGCAGGACAGCGAAGAGGTGCGCGCCGAGTACCTGGCCAAGGGCTTTCGCCTGAACCGCGGCAGCGACGTCAACATGTACTTCATCGCCTTCAACATGCTCGACCCCGTGGTCGGCAACGGGCCGCAAGGTCCGAATGCGCCGGCCGAGCAGCGCGAGCGCACGCGCAAGCTGCGCCAGGCCATCAGCATCGCCATCGACTGGGAGGAGTACAGCAAGGTCTTCCCGAAGAAATCCGGGCAGACGGCGCAAAGTCCGCTGCCGCCGGGCATTGCCGGCAGCCGAGAAGGCACGCCCGAGGGCCTCAACCCGGTGACGCACACGCTCGTCGACGGCCAGCCGGTGCGTCGGCCCATCGAAGAAGCCAGGAAGCTGATGGTGGAAGCCGGCTACCCAGAAGGCCGCGACGCCAGGACCGGCAAGCCGCTGGTGCTGAACTACGACGTGTACTACCCGGCCACGCCCGAGCGCAAACCCGAGATCGACTGGGTGGTGCGGCAGTTCAACAAGATCGACATCCAGATCGAGGTGCGCGCCACCGACAACAACCAGTTCCAGGACAAGGTGCGCAAGGGCCAGTACCAGGTGTTCTGGCTGGGCTGGAACGCCGACTACCCCGACGCCGAGAACTTTCTCTTCCTGCTCTACGGCCCCACCGGCAAGACCAAGTTCGACGGCGAGAACACATCGAACTACGACAACCCGGCCTACGACAAGCTCTATGGCCAGATGAAGGTATTGCCAGATGGCCCGGAGAAGCAGCGCCTCATCGACCAGATGGTGACCATGCTGCGCGAAGACGCGCCCTGGACGATGGGCTTCTTCCCCTGGGCATCGGCCGCTGCGCAGGCGTGGGTGCACAACTACAAGGCCGCCATCCTGATACGCGACCACGGGCGTTATCTGCGGCTGGACGTGCCCGCGCGTCAGGCGGCGCTGGCGACCTGGAACAAGCCGGTGTGGTGGCCGCTGGCGCTGCTGCTGGTGGCCGTGTTGGCCTTGGTCTGGGTGGCACGCGCCCACCTGCGCCGCCGCGAGCGCACGAATGCGCGCG
>JBBSCV010000092.1:0-11738 GCA_038249925.1 Burkholderiales bacterium | reverse complement strand
GCGGCCACCGTGACCGTGAGGCAGTTGAAGACCAGCATCGGCGCATAGGCCTTGTCGGTTTCCAGCGTCAGCGAAAGCGGGCCGGTCTGCTTCCCAGCATCTCGCCGGCGCTGATCTCGAAAGCCTCGGCAGGGTCCAGGCTGATGAGGTCGTCGAAGGCCATGGCCAGCACCAGCGTGTCCTTGGGCGTGGCGGCGTGCAGCGGCAGCGCCGAGAAGCCCAACGCTGCTGCAGTTGCAGCGGCAGCAGCCCGGGCCGGCGCACGTCGTGCCAATTGCATAGGTCATGGGTCGCGAGTGGTTGGGGGTCGAGAAATGGGCAGTGAGTGAAATTCACTCCACCTCGCCACCGAATTTCTTGATCAGGTTGGCGACGTACTTGTCCACAAGCTTCTCGAACTCGCCACTGACGACCGGCGCCACGATGGGCTTCATCAGCCCGGGCAATGGCACGTCCACGGTGCCGGCCACCTTGAAGTCGATTTCGGTGCCGGCCTTGCCGGCCTTCAGCTTCCAGTGGCCACCGACCTGCGCGTTGCCTTCGCCCTTGACCGGAATCCAGACCACCGTCCCCTTCTTGCGGTCGCTGGTGTATTTGCTGGCGTACACCGTCTGGATGTTCACTTGCGCGGTGCCCACCTTCGCCATCTCCCAGCGGTAGGTGTCCTTGGCGATCTCGGTGAGCTTGTCCACCTTCGGAAAGAAGCTGGCCGAGGTGGGCACGTCTGCAAGCACGGCATAGACATCGTCCAGCGACGCCTTGACGGTGAACTCGTAGCCGAGATCGATGGCAACGGTGATGGCCATGGTGCGTGTCTCCGGGAAAGTCTGTTGGGAAGAGGATCAGACAGGTTCAGACAGGTTCAGACAGGTTCAGGCCGCGTCCTGGCCGGCCCAGGGCAGCATCAGGGTCAGCAGCAGCAGCTTCTGGAACTCGGGTTCGAAGAGGTCGATGATCTGCTGCGGGTGGGCGCACAGCTTGCGGTCGGTGATGAGGCCGAACTGCACCCCGCCGCCATAGCTGAGGATGCTGATGCCCACGCCCACGTCGCCCGAGGCCGGCACCCAGAATATGGTCTGGCGCATGGTGCTGCCGCACAGCTTCAGCGGCACGGCGGGGCCGGGCACGTTGGTCATCACCGCCGTGGTCTTCTTCGAGAACAGGCCCAGCACGGCGTCCTGCACCGGCTTGATGAAGAGGCCCGTGACCGACAGGATGGCGAAGGCCAAGAGCGGCTGGTAGCTGCCCTTCATCTGCGTCATGCGGTGGCGCACGGCGTAGACGCGCTCGATGGGGTTCTGGATGCCGATGGGCAGCACCAGCGGCGCCAGGCCGAAGCGGTTGCCCAGCTTCCAGGCCTGGTCCAGCGGGCGCAGGTTCACCGGCACCATGGCGCGGATTTCCTTGCCCTGGGGGTCTTCGCCACGGTCGCGCAGGTAATGGCCGATGGCACCGGCCGCGCAGGCCAGCAGCACGTCGTTGACCGAACAACCCAGGCCCTTGCCGACGAGCTTGACCTGCTCCAGCGGCATCGGCTCGCTCCAGGCCACGACCTTCTTGCCCGCGAGCTTGCCCTTCAGTTGCGTGGGCGAGTCGTCGGGCATCAGCGCCATCGCCGCCGCGTCATGCACCACCTGGTAGCCGGTCCTGGCCATGTCCACCGAACTCATCAGCGGCTGCTGCGGGTGGGCCAACATCTCCATGCTCTTGACGATGCCGTCGCCATACATGCCGATGGCCTTGACGGCGACGCCGGTCAGCGGCTTGAGCACGGCGTCTGACAGCCAATCGTGTTCCTCGTCTTCAGCGGCCGCGCGGCGGCGGCGCCTGGGCGGGTCGCTGCCGCCATCGGCAATCGACATCACCACCGATACGAGCGCGATGCCGTCGCCGATGCAATGGTGCATGCGCACGATGACGGCCGAGCCGCCTTCGTAGTGCTGGACCAGATGAAACTGCCACAGCGGATGGGCGTGGTCGAAAGGCGTGGTGGCGAGTTCGCCGCACAGCAGTTGCAGCGCCTCGCGCGCGCTCTGACCCTTGCGCCGCGGCAGGGTGGCCGGCACGACGTGGCGCTCGATGTCGAAGTCGGCGTCGAAGACCCACTGCGCGCCCATCGCTTCCTGCACGGCTTTCTGCCTGAAGCGGTCGTACTTCAGCAGCTTCTCGGTGATGCGTTCGCGCAGCGCAGTCAGCGTGATGGCGGGCGTGAGCAGCCACACGCCCAGGATCGTCATCAGGTTGACGTCGTTGTCCATGCGCAGCCACGCGGTATCGACCCGCGACATGCGTTCAGCGGCCATGGACATGCAGGAACTCCCAGCGGATGCGTTGTGTAGAGAACCGCCTCACGATGCTGGGTAACATCCATGGCGTCAACCAAGGATTTTCACCCACGAAAGCATCCTGCCATGGCCAATCTCAAAACCCAGTTCGAAGCCGCCGTCGCCGCCAGCAAGCAGTTGCCGGAGAAACCCGACAACATGACACTGCTGAAGATCTACGCGCTGTACAAGCAGGCCACCGAAGGCGACAACGAAGGCAAGCGCCCGGGCTTCACCGACATGGTGGGCCGCGCGAAGTACGACGCCTGGGCGGCAGTGAAGGGCCAGAGCCACGACGAAGCGATGCAGGGTTACGTGGACCTCGTCGAATCGCTGCAGTAAGGCTGCGGCGCGCCCTGCGCCGGAAGCGGCAGGGGGTCGAGGCGCGCTACTTCGCGGCCAGCGCCTTCTCGATCTGCGCCACCATCGGCGCGCCGGTCGGCAGCACATTGCTGTCGTAGCTGCCCAGCGTCTGGCCGTCGCGGCCGATCAGATACTTATGGAAGTTCCAGCCCGGCGCCTTGCCGGTGCTCTTGGCCAGCTGCACGAAAAGCGGGTTCGCTGACGCACCCTTGACCGAGCTCTTCGAGAACATCGGGAACTTCACGCCGTAGGTGTTGAAGCAGAAGTCGGCGATCGCCTTGCTGTCGTTGAGCTCCTGTCCGCCGAAGTCGCCACTCGGGAAACCCAACACGACCAGGCCCTGCGCGCCGTACTTGCTGTGCAGCGCCTCCAGCCCCTCGTACTGCGGCGTGAAGCCGCACTTGCTGGCCGTGTTCACCACCAGCACCACCTTGCCGGCGTACTGGCACAGGTTCTGCGGCTTTTCGTCCTGCAGGCGCGGGAAGCTGTGGTTCAGCACTGCCGGACAGGCCATCGCCGCCTTGGCGGCTGGCGCGGTTTGCGCGTGGGCGGTCGGCGGTGCGAGGCTGAAGACGACGGCGGACAAGGTGAGAGTCGACAAGACGAGGTGTTTCATGGTGGGGGCCAATCGTGGGCTTCAGGTGTGGGTGATGCTGCCAGCAGGCGTGGCCTGCAGCAGCGGCAGGGTCATGGGCACCGGTTGTTCGAGATCGTCACGCAGCCAGGCGGCGCCCTCGAAAACGGCATCGGCGAAGTAGAGGCTGCGCGTCACGCCGCAGGCGATGCCGGCCGCCCTTGCGGCCTGCAGGCCGCCGGGCGAATCTTCCAGGGCAAACACCTCGTGCGCCGTCATGTCGAGCCGCTGCAGCGCCAGCAGGTAGGCCTGAGGGTCGGGCTTTTTCACCGGCGCATCTTCGGCGCAGACGAGCGTGGAGAAGACGCGCTGCCAGCCAGCACCCCAGATGCGGGCAAACAGCGCGTCGACATTGCTGCGGCTGCTGGTGGTGACCACCGCCAGCGCCACACCCGCCGCCCGGCATTCATCCACCAGCCGGCACACACCGGGCCGCGGTGTGATGCCGCCGAGCGCCACCAGATCGGCATAAGCCAGGTTCTTGCGGCGGCGCAGTTCCAGCACCAGGGCGTCGCGCTCAGGCGCCGTGGCCGGTGCATCGGCATGCGTGTCCATGTCGTGCAGCAGGCGTTCGCGTGCGCCCATCACCTGCAGCAGTTCACCGTAGCGCGGCACGCTCCAGTGCCAGTTCAGGCCGAGTTGTTCGAAGGCCTGGTTGAAGGCGACGCGGTGACCGTCGCGCTCGGTCTCGGCCACCGTGCCGTCGACGTCCCACAGCAGCGCGCGCAAGGTGTCCGCCTGCGCAGCGGCCATCACAGCGCCCCCAGGGCGCGTTGCCGCCGTTCCATCATGCGCCAGATGAAAGGCGTGAAGATCAGCTGCATCGACAGTTCCATCTTGCCGCCGGGCACCACCACGGTGTTGGCGCGGCTCATGAAACTGCCGTCGATCATCTGCAGCAAGTACGCGAAGTCGATGCCTTTGGGCTTGGCGAAGCGGATGACGACCATGCTCTCGTCGGGTGCCGGGATGTCGCGCGCGATGAACGGGTTGCTGGTGTCCACACAAGGCACGCGCTGGAAGTTCACGTGGGTGTGCTGGAACTGCGGGCAGATGTAGTGCACGTAGTCGGGCATGCGGCGCAGGATGGTGTCGGTCACGGCCTCGGTGCTGTAGCCGCGCTTGCTCTTGTCGCGCCAGAGTTTCTGTATCCATTCGAGGTTGATGACGGGCACCACGCCGATCAGCAGGTCGGGGTGCTGCGCGATGTTCACGGCATCGGTGACCACCGCGCCGTGCAGGCCTTCGTAGAACAGCAAGTCGGTGCCGGCAGGCACGTCCGTCCACGGCGTGAAGGTGCCGGGTTCCTGCTTGTAGGGCGCGGCTTCTTCGTGGTCGTGCAGGTACCTGCGGCATTGCCCGCTGCCGGTTTCGGAATAACTGCGAAAGAGCTGCTCGAGTTCCGAGAACAGGTTGTTCTCGGGGCCGAAGTGGCTGAAGTGCTTGTTGCCGTCTTTCTCGGCCTCGGCCTGACGCAGCTTCATCTCCTTGCGTTCGTAGCGGTGGAAGCTGTCGCCTTCGATGACCGCTGCCTTGACGTCTTCACGCCGGAAGATGTTCTCGAAGGTGTGCGTGACCGAAGTCGTGCCGGCGCCTGAAGAGCCGGTGATCGCGATGATGGGGTGGCGTTGTGACATGGGCTCTCCGCTCTCAATCTCGGAAAAGGCTGCGGTCGGTGAACAGCGGGTTGCCGCTGTCGCGGGTGGCGGGGTCGCGGTGGTAGCGCTCGATGCGCTCGACTTCGTTCTTGCTGCCGAAGACCAGCGCGATGCGCTGGTGCAGTTCTGCCGGCTTCACGCCCAGCACGCTCTGGCGGCCGGTGCTGGCACGGCCGCCGGCCTGTTCCACGATGAAGCCGATGGGGTTGGCTTCGTACAGCAGACCCAGCCGGCCCGGCTTCTTCAGGTCTTTGGTGTCGCGCGGGTACATGAACACGCCGCCACGCATCAGGATGCGGTGTGCCTCGGCCACCATGCTGGCAATCCAGCGCGTGTTGAAGTCTTTTCCGCGCGGTCCCGTCTTGCCGGCCAGGCATTCGTCGACATAGCGCTTGATGGGCGGTTCCCAGAAGCGGCTGTTGCTGGTGTTGATGGCGAATTCCTGGGTGTCTGCCGGCACCTGCAGCATCGGGTGCGTGAGCTTGAACTCGCCCAGGTTGGGGTCGAGCGTGAAGCCGGCCACGCCGTTGCCCACCGTCAGCATCAACATCGTCACCGGGCCGTACAGCGCATAACCGGCGGCCACCTGCGCGGTGCCTGGCTGCAGGAAGTCGGCTTCGATGACATCGCGGCCACTGTCGATCGCGTCTTGCGGCGCTCGCAAGATGCTGAAGATGCTGCCCACACTGGCGTTGACGTCGATGTTGCCGCTGCCGTCCAGCGGGTCGAAGACCAGCAGGTACTTGCCGCGGGTGTAGGTCGCCGGTATCTGGTGCGGTGCCGCCATGACCTCGGACGCCATCCCCGCGAGGTGGCCTGACCACTCCGCCTGCGCGATGAACATCTCGTTGCTGGCCACCTCCAGCTTCTGCTGCACCTCGTCCTGCTGGTTGGTTTCGCCAACCCCGGCCAGTGGGCCCATCACATCGCCCAGTTCGCCGAAGGCCACCGCTCGCGCGATGGCCTTGCAGGCGATGGACACGTCCAGGATCAGCGCGTTCAACTCGCCGCTGGCGGCTGGAAAGCGGCGACGTTCTTCGATGAGGTACTGCGTCAGGGTCTGGCGCTTGATAGGTGACATAGCCGATCCTCGCAGGGTTCAGGGTGTGCCGGCCGTCAATCACTCGGCGGCGGCGGCTCTCCAGGCCGCCAGGCAGCCGCATTGTCGGTGGCGCGGAGCCGGGTTTGACCTCGGGCATAGCCAGACCAGGCTGCCGCTGAAATCAGCCAAAGTCAAAACTTGCTTGGCCATTCGTCAGGTTAAGCTGAATCATGAACCTCACTTTCCGCCAGCTTCGCGTCTTCGCCGAAGTCGCCCGCCACGGCAGCATGGCGCGCGCTGCAGAGATGCTGCACCTCACGCCCCCGGCGGTGAGCATGCAGATCAAGGAACTGGAAGGCCAGGTCGGCTTGCCGCTGTTCGACCGCCAGGGCCGCACGGTGGCGCTGTCGACAGCCGGCAGAGACTTCCTGGTGCACGCCAAGCGGCTGCTGGCGGCCCTGAAGGAAGCCGACGACGCGATGGCGCGCATGAAGCGTGTCGAGCGCGGCTTGCTCACCATCGGCATGGTCGGCACCGCGAAGTACTTCGTGCCGCACCTGCTGGCGCGTTTTCACGAAGAGCACCTCGGCGTGGACCTGCGACTGCGTGTGGTGGGCAACCGCGAACAACTGGTGGCGCTGATGGCCAGTGGCGAAGTCGACCTCTGCGTCATGGGCCGGCCACCGCGAGAGATTGCCACGCGCGCCGAAGCCTTCGCGCCGCACCCGCTGGTGTTCGTGGCGCCGCCCGGCCACCCGCTGCTGCTGCTGCCACAGGCACCGGTGGCGGCACTTGCGCCTTATGCCTTGATCGCGCGGGAACAGGGTTCAGGCACGCGCACGGCGATGACCAACTTCTTCGCCGAACACCGTTTCACGCCAAACATCTCGATGGAGATGGGCAGCAACGAAACCATCAAGCAGTCGGTCATCGCCGGCCTGGGCCTGAGTTTTCTCAGCCTGCACACGGTGGGGCTCGAGCTGCGCAGCAGCCTCTTGAAGGTGCTGGACATCGCCGGCACGCCGCTGATGCGCACCTGGCATGTGGTGCACCTGGGTGCGAAGGTGTTGAGCCCGGCTGCCGAGGCTTTTCGCCATTTCGTCATCGAAGAAGGCTCGGCCTTCCTGCGCGCGCACGACGCGCCGCTGCTGGCGCCAGGCCCGCACTGAACCCGTTCAGCGCGGCGTCTTCTTCGCGGCTGCTTTCTTGGCGGCGGGTTTGCCGGCGGCCAGCAGCGCATCGAGATTCTTGGTGATTTCGCCTTCGATGGATTTGCTGAAGGCGCCGAGCAAGAAGCCGAGCTTGGCGTCGAGTTCGAAGTGCGCGCCGGCCACGATGAGGCGGCCGCTGACACCCGTGCGCCTGAATTCCACGGTGTCGCTGGTTTCGCCCTCGATCACGGTGCATTCCATGTCGAACTTGTTCTCCACCTCTTCGGCCCACTTCCAGGCGATCTTGCGCGCCTTGGCCAGGCCCAGGGTGTGGTCACGGTGAATGTGGATGTCTGCCATGGCATGTCTTTCTACTTCTGAATCGGAGACTGAATCGGGGACAGGGTGGCTTGCAAACGGGCGCGTCGCTCTGCCGCAGGCAAGGCAGCCAGCGTGCGCACGGCGGCATAGAAACGGCTGAAGTCGCCGTCCTCGGCCTGAAGCAGGCCTTCGAAGCCGGGCACCAGCTCGTTGTAGGCCGCCTGCACGCCCAGCGAGGCATTGTTCGCACGTTCGAACCACCCGTCATATCCCGCAAAACCAGCCCACCGCGCGGCCTTGAGGGTCACGTAGTCGGCACGAAGTTCCGCCATCAAGGCGGCCTTGCGGGTGCGCTTGTTGGCGTCGTCGTCGCTGCTGGCATAGACCTGCTGCAGCCGCTCGCGGTAGCGCTGCGTGAGGGCGCGGAAATCTTCTCGCCGCTGCTCCAGCGCCTGCACCTGGGCCAGCGCCTGTGGCGTGCCATGCAGGGCCAACCAGCGGCGGGCCCCAGCGCGTTCCACGGCGGTGGCGAAGCTTTCGTTGAACGTGGTGTCGTCGTTGACGTAGACCACCTGGTGCGCCAGTTCGTGAAAGATCAAACGCGCCAGCTCGGCTTCGGGCCAGCCGATGAAGGTGCTCAGCAGCGGGTCGCCGCCCACCCAGTTGCTGAAGCCGAGCGTGCTGTAGGCCGGCACACCGTAGACCATCACCTCCCAGCCTTCGGCCTTCAGCTGCGCGGCCAGCGCGTCGGCCGCGGCACGGTCGAAATAGCCGCGGTAGCCCACGCAGCCGACCACCGGGAAGCACCAGGTCTTCAGCGTCAGGCCCAGCTCGGGCGCGGCCACCACGTTCCACACCACGGCCTCGCGCTGCAGGTCGGCAAAGCGACGGTAGCTGTCGTTGTCGGGCAGCTTGAGCTCGGCCACGGCAAAGTCGCGCAGCCGCTGGCTGAGCAGCAGGCGCTGGCGCAGCGGCTCGGGCGTGTCGGGGTCGGCCACGGCCTCGGGAACGGGGCGGGCGCGCTGCATCAGGTCGAGATGGCCGCCTGCGGCTTGTGCGTAGTAGGCCAGGCTGCTGCAGCCCGTGGTCAGGCACACCGCCGCCGCAGCCAGCAGCACTGCACCCAGCAAGCCACCGGTGGCCATCAGCGCATAGCTCCAATGACGCCGGCTCAAGCCGCGCGCACCTCGACCAGGCAGTCGTAGAAGCTCGGCGCACTGCCCAGGTCGGTCAGGCGCTGGTGCGTCAGTTCATTGACGTTGGTGCCGTCCAGACCCATCTTGCGCCACCAGATGCCCAGGCCGTTGACCACGCCCGGCCGCGCCCGCGCCGACACCGCGGCCTTGCAGCGGTAGTGGCCGCGGTCGTTGAAGACCAGCACCTCGGCGCCATGCTGGATGCCCCGCGCGCCCGCGTCTGCAGCGTGCATCTCCAGCAGCGGTTCCTTGTCTGCCGCGCGCAGGCTGGCCACATTCACGAAGCTGCTGTTCAGGAAATGCCGGGCCGGCGGCGAAATCATCGCCAGCGGGTAACGCGCGGCCAGTTCCGGCGCGGCCTCGGCGCACTCGTAATTGGGCACGTGGTCGGGCAGGCCGTAGCCCGGCGCATCGGCCCAGGCCCGGCCGCTGGGCGTGTGGAAACCGCCTTCGGCGAATGGCGCGTCGGCCACTGTCAACTTGGCCCAGCCGCGCGAGAAAAGTTCATCGAGGTCGACGCGCCGTGCGTCGAAGGCGCCGCGCGCCATGGTCTCGTCGCTGTCGCTGAAACACGGCTCGGTGTAGCCCAGGCGCGCCGCCAGTGCGCGAAAGATGTCGGCATTGCTGCGCGCCTGGCCCAGCGGGGCAATGGCCGGGCGGTTCAGCAGCGCGTAAGTGTGGCCGTAGGAAGAATGGGCGTCCCAATGTTCAAGCTGCGTGGTGGCGGGCAGCACGTAGTCGGCATGGTCGGCGGTGTCGGTGAGAAAGTGCTCCAGCACCACGGTGAACAAGTCTTCACGCACGAAGCCCCGCGCCACCTTGGCGCTCTCGGGCGCCACCGCCACCGGGTTGCTGTTGTAGACCACCACGGCGGCAATCTTCGGCCCGAAGTCGGGGCTGGCCTCGCGCAGCAGTTCGTCGCCGATGGTGCTCATGTTGATGGTGCGCGGCGTGCGCGTGGTTCCTTGCGCGTCCTGCAGCAGGTCGGGGCGCTGCAGCCAGGCGTCGTGCCGCGCTCCCTTGAACCAGCCCGAACTGCTGAGCAGCAGACCACCCGCACGGTGGCGCCAGGCCCCTGTCAGGCAAGGCAACAAGGCCACCAGGCGCACCGCATTGCCGCCGCCGCGCACGCGCTGCATGCCGTAGTTCAGGCGTATGGCCGCAGGCTGCGTGCGGCCGTAGTCCTGCGCCAGGCCGCGAATCTCATCCGGCGTGATGCCGCACACCTCGGCCGCGCGTTCGGGCGGCCAGGCCAAGGCGCGTTCACGCAGCGCCGGCCAGCCTTCGACGAAGCGGTTCACGTAGTCGTGGTCCAGCAAGTCGTGGCTGATCAGCTCGTGCATCAGGCTGAGCGCCAGCGCGCCGTCGGTGCCCGGTCGCAACGCGATGTGCTGCTGGCATTTCTCGGCCGTTTCGGTGTGGCGCGGGTCGATGCACACCAGCTTGGCGCCGGCGCGCTTGGCCTGCTGCGCAAAGTTCCAGAAGTGCACGCTGCTCGTGATGGGGTTGCTGCCCCACACCAGGATGAGCTTGCTTTCGGCGAAGAACTCGACGTGCATGCCCACCTTGCCGCCATAGGTGGCCACCAGCGCTTCGGCGCCGGCGCTGGCGCAGATGGTGCGGGCCAGCAGGCTGGCACCCAGCTTGTGGAAGAAGCGCGCGGCCATGCCTTCGCCCTGCACCAGGCCCATCGTGCCGCAGTAGCTGTAGGGCAGGATGGCTTGCGGGTCCTGTGCCGCGATGGCCTTCAGGCGTGCGGCAATGTCGTCCAGCGCTTCGTCCCAGCCCACCGGCTCGAACCGTCCCTCACCCTTGGCGCCCACGCGCTTCAGCGGCGTCAGCACGCGTTCCGGGTGGTAGCTGCGTTCTGCGTAGCGGCTGACCTTCGTGCACAGCGCGCCGTGGGTGGGTGGGTGGTCGGGGTCACCGGCCACGCGCACGACCCGGCCCTCTTCGACCGTGATGCGCAGGGCGCAGGTGTCGGGGCAGTCGTGCGGGCAGGCGCCTTGCACGACGCGAGTGACGGGCTCAGAGATCATCGAATGACTATGGCACAAGCCACGGCTTGGGTGCTGGCACAAGTGCCGGCCCCACGCCCGGCCGCGCTGCGCCCCGGCCCTAGAGTCGAGGCCTCGGACTCTGGAGCGAAACATGCAGGGCCCCTGGCGGCGCGTCGTCTACGTCGGCACCTATGAACTGATCGCCATCGTGCTGGCCAGCGCCGGCCTGCTGCTGATGTCGGACGGCAGCCTGTTGCAAAGCAGCGCGCTGGCCGCCGCCACGTCGGCAGTGGCAGTGGCCTGGAACGTGGTCTTCAACACCCTCTTTGAGCGCTGGGAAGCACGCCGGGCCCGCCCGGGCCGCAGCCTGGGGGTGCGGGTGTCGCATGCGCTGGGCTTCGAAGGCGGGCTGGTGGTGTTCATCGTGCCCTTGATCGCCTGGTGGCTGCAGGTCAGTCTCGCGCAGGCGCTGGCGATGAACCTGGCGCTGGTGCTGTTTTTCCTGGTCTACACCTTCGCCTTCAACTGGGCTTTCGACGCCGTCTTCGGCCTGCCCACCTCGGCAAGGGGTCAGTCGAAGCAGCTTGGCTAAGATGGGCTTCACTCTTCGGCCGAGGCATCTGCCCCCATGAACCTCATCGAACCCATCCTGGCCGACGCCGCCGCGGCTGCCGCCATCCGCCGCGACATCCATGCCCACCCCGAGCTGTGTTTCCAGGAAGTGCGCACGGCCGATGTCGTGGCCAAGGCGCTGACGGACTGGGGCATTCCCATCCACCGCGGCCTGGGCACCACGGGCGTGGTGGGCATCGTGAAGAACGGCAGCAGCCCGCGGGCGCTGGGCCTGCGCGCCGACATGGACGCGCTGCCCATCACCGAGCGCAACACGTTCGAGCACGCGAGCCGCAACGCCGGCCGCATGCACGCCTGCGGCCACGACGGCCACACCGCCATGCTGCTGGCCGCGGCCAAGCACCTGTCGAAACACCGCAACTTCGACGGCACCGTGTACCTGATCTTCCAGCCCGCCGAAGAAGGCGGAGGCGGTG
>JBBSCV010000091.1:0-11758 GCA_038249925.1 Burkholderiales bacterium | reverse complement strand
GGCTGCAGCCCGGCGAGACCCTGCTCGTGCAGGGCGGCAGCAGCGGCATCGGCGTCACCGCCATCCAGCTGGCCAAGGCTTTTGGCAGCCAGGTCATCGTCACTGCAGGCAGTGATGAGAAGTGTGCCGCCTGCGTGGCCCTGGGCGCCGACCACGCCGTCAACTACCGCACGCAAGATTTCGTTGTCGAGACCAAGCGCGTGACCGGCGGCAAGGGTGCCGATGTGGTGCTGGACATGGTGGCCGGTGAATACATCGGCCGTGAATTGCAATGCATGGCCGAGGACGGCCGCCTGGCGCTGATTGCAGTGCAAGGCGGCACCGCCAGCGCCATCGACGCCGGCCTGCTGCTGCGCAAGCGCCTGGCCATCACCGGCTCGACGCTGCGCCCGCGCAGCGTTGCCTACAAGACCCGGCTGGCGCAGGCGTTGAAAGAGCAAGTCTGGCCGTTGATCGAAAGCGGGCGCGTCAAACCCGTCATTCACCAGGTGTTTCCGGCCGCTTTGGCGAGCGAGGCGCACAGCCTGATGGAATCGAGCACGCATGTCGGCAAGATCATGCTGAGCTGGACCTGATGGCACAAGGAGCAGCAGACATGCGAAGACACCTCGTGGTGGGCAACTGGAAGATGCACGGCAGCCGCCCGGCGAATGCCGAGTTGCTGGCTGGCCTGATCGGCGGCCGGCCCTACGCAGCCGATGTGGCCGTGTGCGTTCCCTACGTGTACGTCACCGAAACGGCGGCCACACTGGCTGGCAGCGACATTCGCTGGGGTTCACAAGACGTGTCTGCGCACGAGCAAGGCGCCTACACCGGTGAGGTCTCGGCCGGCATGCTGCATGACTGCGGCTGCCGCTATGCCATCGTCGGGCACAGCGAGCGACGTGCGCTGCACGCCGAGAACGATCTGCTCGTGGCGCAGAAGGCCCAGGCCGCGCTGGCCCGTGGCGTGACGCCCATCGTGTGCGTGGGCGAGACCTTGGCTCAACGCGAAGCCGGGCAAACCGAAGATGTAGTCAAGCGCCAGCTCTCGGTCGTCATCCACCAACTGGCACATTGCGCGGCAGAGATGGTGGTGGCCTACGAGCCTGTCTGGGCCATCGGCACCGGGCGCACCGCCAGCCCCGAGCAGGCGCAGGCCGTGCATGCCGTGCTGCGTGCGCAGCTTCAGGCCGCCACGGGCCGCGCCGAGGCGATGAAGATCCTCTATGGCGGCAGCGTCAAGCCCGACAACGCGGCCACGCTTTTCGCCCAACCCGACATCGACGGCGGGCTCATCGGCGGCGCCTCGCTGAAGGCCGCCGACTTCGTCGCCATCTGCCGTGCCGCACCGCAACGTGCCGGCACCCATTGATCAAATTCCTGGAGCTAGTTCCATCATGCAAATCTGGATGACCGTGATCCTCGCCGTGCAGCTGTTGTCGGCACTGACGATGATCGGCCTGGTGCTGGTCCAGCACGGCAAGGGCGCCGACATGGGCGCTTCTTTCGGCAGTGGTGCCTCGGGCAGTCTGTTCGGTGCCACCGGCAGCGCGAACTTCCTTTCGCGCTCCACGGCCGCTTTGGCCACCGTATTCTTCGTCTGCACATTGGCCCTGGCCTACATGAGCAACGTCGACCACAGCCGATCGGTCGGCCCGGCTGGCGGCGGAAGCAGCGTGCTCGATCGTCCGACCAACCCGGCCAGTGCACCGGCCCCAGGCACCATTCCTGGTGCCATTCCGGGTGCTGCTACGGATGCTGCGCCGGCAGCGACTTCGACGCCCGTGCAGCCCGCTGTTCCGGCGCCTGTTCCCGGTGCTGCGAACGAGCCTGCGCCAGCGGCGCCGAAGTGAGCTTTCCTCGGCACTAACCCTGATTTTTGGGGCTAGAATTCGAGGCTGTCCGGTGTGCACAAAGCCCCTCGTACATCGGCGTTTTGCAGTCAAGAACAACGTCTTGCCGACGTGGTGAAATTGGTAGACACGCTATCTTGAGGGGGTAGTGGCGAAAGCTGTGCGAGTTCGAGTCTCGCCGTCGGCACCAAATAATTTTCGTGGTGCGCTCTGGGTCTTTTCCCGGCTAGCACTGCAGGAACCGAGCGCATTGCGCCGGCGCTTGGATGGGACCGGAACGAACTCAGGCGTGCCCGATGCCACTGCATGCGCAGTGGCCTGCGAGGCGCGCTTTTTTTCTGGCATGCCGCAGCTGACGCGAGACTGACCGCACCATGGAACTGCAACCTTACCTGCCCGTCATCCTGTTCATTCTGGTGGGCGTGGCAGTGGGCGTTGTGCCGCAGGTCCTGGGCTTCGTCTTTGGCCCCAACCGGCCGGACGTCGAGAAAAACAGCCCCTACGAGTGCGGCTTCGAGGCCTTCGAAGATGCGCGCATGAAATTCGATGTGCGCTACTACCTCGTCGCCATTCTTTTCATCGTCTTCGATCTCGAGATCGCCTTTCTCTTCCCATGGGCTGTGGCGCTGCGCGAAATAGGCCACACGGGGTTCTGGGCCATGATGGTCTTCCTTGCCATCCTCGTGGTGGGTTTCATTTACGAATGGAAAAAAGGCGCACTCGATTGGGAATGAACACGTCCACCGTCTTGCGCCGTCCGGAGTTGTAACGCCATGGGAATCGAAGGTGTTCTGAAAGAAGGCTTCGTCACGACGCAGATCGACACGTTGATCAACTGGTCGAAGACGGGCTCGCTGTGGCCGATGACCTTCGGTCTGGCATGCTGTGCTATCGAGATGATGCATGCCGGCGCCGCGCGATACGACATCGACCGGTTCGGCATGCTGTTCCGGCCCAGCCCGCGGCAAAGCGACTTGATGATCGTCGCCGGCACGCTGTGCAACAAGATGGCGCCGGCGTTGCGCAAGGTCTACGACCAGATGGCCGAGCCGCGTTGGGTGTTGAGCATGGGCTCCTGCGCCAACGGCGGTGGCTACTATCACTACAGCTACAGCGTCGTGCGTGGCTGCGACCGTATCGTGCCGGTTGATGTCTATGTGCCGGGCTGCCCGCCCACGGCAGAAGCGCTGCTCTACGGCATCCTGCAGCTGCAGGCCAAGATCCGTCGTGAAAACACCATCGCTCGCTAAGACCGTATACCCGCACAGCCCTTCATGACCCAGAAGCTCGACACCCTCGAAGCAGCGCTGCAAGCGGCATTCGGCGACAGCCTCAAGTCGACCGTTCGCGCGTTGGGCGAAATCACGATCACCGTGCCTGGGGCCGCTTACCTGGCCACGATGCAGCGCTTGCGCGACGACCCTGCGTTGAAGTTCGAGCAGCTGATGGACCTCTGCGGCGTGGACTACATCGACTACAGGAACCAGCCCTGGGAAGGCCCGCGTTATGCGGTGGTGGTGCACCTGCTTTCGCTGACCCACAACTGGCGCGTGCGCGTGCGCGTGTTCGCGCCTGATGACGATCTGCCTGCGCTGGCTTCGGTCAACGATGTCTGGAGCTCTGCCAACTGGTTCGAGCGCGAGGCCTTCGACCTCTTCGGCATCATCTTCGAAGGCCACCTGGACCTGCGTCGCATCCTCACCGACTACGGCTTCATCGGTCACCCGATGCGCAAGGACTTTCCAGTCAGCGGCCACGTCGAGATGCGCTATGACGCGCAGAAGAAGCGGGTGATCTACCAGCCGGTTTCCATCGAGCCCCGTGAAGTGGTGCCGCGCGTCGTGCGCGAAGACCGCTACGGCGGGCTGGATCACTGAGCACACCATGGCAGAGATCAAGAACTACACCCTGAACTTCGGGCCGCAGCACCCCGCGGCGCACGGCGTGCTGCGCCTGGTGCTCGAGCTCGATGGTGAAGTCATCCAGCGTGCCGATCCGCACATCGGCCTGCTGCACCGCGCCACCGAAAAGCTGGCCGAGAGCAAGACCTACCTCCAGGCGCTGCCCTACATGGACCGGCTGGACTACCTCTCGATGATGTGCAACGAGCACGCCTACTGCATGGCCATCGAGAAGCTGGCCGGCATCGAGGTGCCCGAGCGTGCGCAGTACATCCGCGTGATGTTCAGCGAGCTCACGCGGTTGCTGAACCACCTGTTGTGGCTGGGCACGCACGGGCTGGATTGCGGTGCGATGAACGTCCTCATCTACTGCTTCCGCGAGCGTGAGGACATCCTCGACATGTACGAAGCGGTCAGCGGCGCACGCATGCACGCGGCTTATTTCCGCCCCGGCGGCGTCTACCGTGACCTGCCAGGTTCGATGCCGCAGTACAAGGTGTCGCGCATCAAGAACCAGAAGGCCATCACGGCCCTGAACGAGAACCGCCAAGGCAGCCTTCTCGATTTCGTCGATGATTTCTGCGCGCGATTCCCGAAGAACGTCGACGACTACGAAACGCTGCTCACCGACAACCGAATCTGGAAACAGCGCACCGTGGGCGTGGGCGTGGTCAGCCCTGAGCGTGCCGTGAGCCTCGGCTTCACCGGCCCGATGCTGCGCGGCAGCGGCATCGAATGGGATCTGCGCAAGAAGCAGCCCTACGCGGTTTACAGCCGCATGGATTTCGACGTGCCGGTGGGCGTGAACGGCGACACCTACGACCGCTATCTGGTGCGCATCGAAGAAATGCGCCAGAGCAACCGCATCGTGCAGCAGTGCGCGAAGTGGCTGCGCGCCAACCCGGGCCCGGTGATCACCGGCAACCACAAGGTGGCGCCGCCTTCGCGTGTGGACATGAAGTCCAACATGGAAGAGCTCATCCACCATTTCAAGCTCTTCACGGAAGGCATGCACGTGCCCGAGGGGCAGGCCTACGCGGCGGTGGAACACCCCAAGGGCGAGTTCGGTATCTACATGGTCAGCGACGGTGCGAACAAGCCCTACCGGCTGAAGATTCGCCCGCCCGGCTTCCCGCACCTGGCGGCGCTGGACGAGATGGCGCGCGGCCACATGATTGCGGATGCCGTGGCCATCATCGGCACCATGGACATCGTTTTCGGCGAGATCGATCGATGAGCGGCATGACGTTCCCTGACCCCACACTCGCCCGCTTCGCCAAGGAAGTGGCCAAATACCCCGCCGACCAGCAGCAGAGCGCGGTGATGGCCTGCCTGGCTGTCGTGCAGCACGAACTAGGTCATGTCACGGCCGCTGTTGAAGAGGGCATCGCCGCCTATCTGGGCATGCCGGCGATCGCGGTGCACGAGGTCAGCACCTTCTACAACATGTACAACACGCAGGCGGTGGGCAAGTTCAAGCTCAACGTCTGCACCAACCTGCCCTGCGCGCTGCGCGATGGCGACCAGGCTCTCGACCACCTCTGCAAGAAGCTGGGTGTTGAGCCCTACGGCACCACCGCCGACGGCGTGTTCACCGTGCAGCCCAGCGAATGCCTGGGCGCCTGCGCCGACGCACCGGTGATGCTGGTGAACGACCGCCAGATGCTCAGCTTCATGTCCAACGATCGGCTCGACGAACTGCTGGCCCTGCTGAAGGCGAATGCCGAGGTTGTCAAATGATGCTTGACCTGTCGAAGTTCCAGACACAAGGTCTGGAAAGCTGTTTCCACGACCGCCACATCGGCGCGCAAATCTATGCCGGCCTGGACGGCAGGAACTGGCGGCTGCAGGACTACGTGGCGCGTGGTGGCTACAGCGCGCTGCGCAAGATCCTCGGCCTGGACGGCGGCGAAGGTTTGACGCAAGACCAGGTCATCGCCGAAGTGAAGCTGAGCGCGCTGCGCGGCCGCGGCGGTGCGGGCTTCCCGACCGGTCTGAAGTGGAGCTTCATGCCGCGCATGTTTCCCGGCCCGAAGTATCTGGTGTGCAACAGCGACGAAGGCGAGCCTGGCACCTGCAAGGACCGCGACATCCTGGCCTACAACCCGCACATCGTCATCGAAGGCATGGCCATCGCGGCGTATGCGATGGGCGTGAAGACGGGCTACAACTACATCCACGGCGAGATCTTCGAGATCTACGAGCGTTTCGAGGAAGCCCTCGATGAGGCGCGTGCAGCCGGCTTCCTGGGCGACAACATCCAGGGCAGCAAGTTCAGCTTCGAGCTGCATGCCTTCCACGGTTTCGGCGCCTACATCTGCGGCGAAGAGACGGCGTTGCTCGAATCGCTGGAAGGCAAGAAGGGCCAGCCGCGCTTCAAGCCGCCTTTCCCGGCCAGCTTCGGCCTTTATGGCAAGCCGACGACGATCAACAACACCGAGACCTTCGCCGCAGTGCCGTGGATCATCAACAACGGCGGCCAGAAGTACCTGGAGTGCGGCAAGCCGAACAACGGCGGCACCAAGATCTTCAGCGTGGTGGGCGATGTCAACCAGCCCGGCAACTTCGAGGTGCCTTTGGGCACGCCCTTTGCAAAGCTGCTGGAACTGGCCGGTGGCGTGAAGGGTGGCAAGCTGAAGGCGGTGATTCCTGGCGGCAGTTCGGCCCCGGTGCTGCCTGGCGCCACCATGATGGACGTGACGATGGACTACGACGCCATCGCCAAGGCCGGGTCGATGCTGGGTTCTGGCGCCGTCATCGTGATGAACGAGCACCGCTGCATGGTCAAGAGCCTGCTGCGCCTGAGTTACTTCTATCAGCATGAGAGTTGCGGCCAGTGCACGCCGTGCCGTGAAGGCACGGGCTGGCTGTGGCGCGTCATCCACCGCATCGAACACGGCCAGGGTCGTCCTGACGACCTGGCGCTGCTGGACAGCGTGGCCCTCAACATCAAGGGCCGCACCATCTGCGCGCTGGGCGATGCTGCGGCGATGCCGGTGGAAGGCATGCTGAAGCATTACCGCGACGAGTTCGCGTACCACATCGAACACAAGACCTGCAAGGTTGCGCAATTCGCATAAGCGCCATGGCCGACATCTCTCTCGATGGCAAGACAGTCTCCGTTCCCGATGGCAGCATGGTCATGCATGCAGCTGACGCGGCGGGCACCTACATCCCGCACTTCTGCTATCACAAGAAGCTGAGCATCGCGGCCAACTGCCGCATGTGCCTGGTGGACATCGAGAAGATGCCCAAGCCCATGCCCGCCTGTGCGACACCGGTGACGAATGGCATGGTGGTGCGCACCAAGAGCGAGAAGGCGCTGAAGGCGCAGCAGTCGGTGATGGAGTTCCTGCTCATCAACCACCCGCTGGACTGCCCCATCTGCGACCAGGGCGGCGAGTGCCAGCTGCAAGACCTGGCGGTGGGCTACGGCAAGAGCGCCAGCCGCTACCAGGAAGAAAAGCGCGTCGTGTTCCACAAGGACGTGGGCCCGCTCGTCGGCATGGAAGAGATGAGCCGGTGCATCCATTGCACCCGCTGCGTGCGTTTCGGCCAGGAAGTGGCCGGCGTCATGGAGCTAGGCATGGTGAACCGCGGTGAGCACAGCGAGATCACCACGGTGGCCGGCACCACCATCGACAGCGAGCTCTCGGGCAACATGATCGACATCTGTCCGGTCGGGGCGCTGACGAGCAAGCCTTTCCGCTACAGCGCGCGCACCTGGGAGCTCTCGCGAAGGAAGTCGGTGTCTCCGCACGACAGCACCGGTGCCAACCTCATCGTGCAGGTCAAGGGCAGCCGAGTGATGCGCGTGGTGCCGCTGGAGAACGAAGACGTCAACGAGTGCTGGATCTCTGACCGCGACCGCTTCAGCTACGAAGCGCTGAACGGCGATTCGCGACTGATGCAGCCGATGATCAAGCAGGGTGGGCAGTGGCGGACGGTGGACTGGAACACCGCGCTGGCCTACGTGGCCGATGGGCTGAAGCGCGTGAAGGCCGAGTTCGCCGCCGAGCCGGGCTCGGGGATCGGCGCGCTGGGCCATGTCGGCAGCACCGTGGAAGAGCTGCACCTGCTGGCCAAGCTGGTACGCGGCCTGGGCAGCGAGAACATCGACCACCGCCTGCGCCAGGCCGAATTCAGCGCAGCACCCGCCGGCAGTGCGCGATGGCTGGGCACGACCATCGCTTCTCTGGCCACGCTTCAGCGCGTGTTCGTCATCGGCAGCTTCCTCCGCAAGGACCATCCGCTGATGGCGCAGCGAATCCGCCAGGCCGTGCGCCATGGTGGCCAGGTGTTCAGCCTGAACGCGGTGCATGACGACTGGGCCATGCCGTTGGCCGGCAGGTTGACAGCAGCCCCTGCGAGTTGGGCGCAGCAGCTGGCCGAGGTGGCCGCCGCCGTGGCGCAGGCGCGCAGTGTGGCCGCGCCGGCCGCTGCGGCCGCAATCACCCCGGGCCCGCATGCCCAGGCCGTGGCCAGCGCGCTGCTTTCGGGCGATCCTGCGCAAGGCCACAAGGCCGTGCTGCTGGGCAATGCCGCCGCGCAGCATCCGCAGGCTGCGCAGCTGCTGGCGCTGGCCGGCTGGATTGCCGAACACACCGGCGCCACCGTCGGCTACCTGGGTGACGGTGCCAACGCCGTCGGCGCGCAGCTCGTGGCTGCCATGCCTGGCCCTGGCGGCTTGAACGCCGCGCAGATGCTGACGCAGCCGATGAAGGCGCTGTTGCTGCTGAACACCGAACCCGTGCTCGATGCTGCCGATGCCGCTGCCGCGCGCAGGGCGCTGGGTGCTTCGGGACTGGTCGTGGGCCTCACACCGTTCAAGGACACGATGGCCGATGTGGCCGATGTGCTGCTGCCCATTGCGCCTTTCAGCGAAACGGCGGGCTGCTTCGTCAACGCCGAAGGCCGCCTGCAGAGTTTCCACGGCGTGGTCAAACCAGCCGGCGAAGCGCGCCCGGGCTGGAAGGTGCTGCGGGTGCTGGGCATCCTGCTCGGCCTGCCGGGCTTCGCTTTCGAGAGCGCAGAAGAAGTGCGCGCCGATGCGCTGGGCGACGTGGCCACGCTGCACCAGCGCCTGGACAACCGCAGCGATGCCGCCGCGCTCGACGCCGCGCTGCCTGCGGATGTTGCGAATGTCGCCGGCTTGCAGCGCATTGCCGACGTGCCCATCTACACCAGCGATGCCATCGTGCGCCGCGCCGTGTCGTTGCAGCTCACGGCCGATGCCAAGGGCCCGTTCGTGGGTCTTCCGACAGCGCTGTGGCAGCAACTCGGCCTGGCCGCTGGCGCGAAGGTGCGCCTGTCGCAGGGCGAGGGCAGCGTGGTGTTGCCGGCCCTCGAGGACGCCAGCCTGGCCGCAGACGCGGTGCGCGTGGCCGCCGGCCACCGTGCCACCTCGTCGCTCGGGGCGATGTTCGGCACCGTCACGGTGGAAAGGGCTTGAACACCATGTTCGAACCATTGCACCAATTCGGCAATGCCACCTTCGGCACTGGCCTTTGGCTGGTGCTGTGGACCTTGATCAAGATCGTTGCCGTGGTGCTGCCGCTGTTGGGCTGCGTGGCCTATCTCACGCTGTGGGAACGCAAGGCCATCGGCTGGAGCCAGGTTCGGCCCGGCCCCAACCGCGTGGGCCCCTTCGGCCTGCTGACACCGATTGCCGACGCGGTGAAGTTGATCTTCAAGGAGATCATCCGCCCCACCGCCGCGAACAAGGGCTTGTTCTTCCTCGGCCCGGTGATGACCATCATGCCGGCGCTCGCCGCCTGGGCCGTGATCCCGTTCGGGCCCGAGGTCGCGCTGGCCAACATCAATGCCGGCCTGCTGTTCCTGATGGCCATCACATCGTTGGAGGTCTACGGCGTCATCATCGCCGGCTGGGCCAGCAATTCGAAGTACGCGTTCCTGGGGGCGCTGCGGGCCTCGGCGCAGATGGTCAGCTATGAAATCGCGATGGGTTTCTGCCTCGTCGTCGTGCTGATGGTCTCGGCCAGCATGAACCTGAGCGAGATCGTGGCCGTGCAGGGCCGCGGCACCTTCGCCGACATGGGCCTCGGTTTCCTGAGCTGGAACTGGTTGCCGCTGCTGCCCATCTTCGTCATCTTCTTCATCAGCGGCCTGGCCGAGACGAACCGCCACCCCTTCGATGTTGTTGAAGGTGAGTCCGAGATCGTCGCCGGCCACATGATCGAGTACAGCGGCATGAGCTTTGCCATGTTCTTCCTGGCCGAATACGCGAACATGATTCTGGTGAGCATGCTCACCACGCTGCTCTTCCTCGGCGGCTGGCTCAGCCCCGTGGGCTTCCTGCCCGATGGCTGGTTCTGGCTGGCGGCCAAGGTGTTCGTGGTGGCCACCATGTTCCTGTGGGTGCGTGCCACGTTCCCCCGCTTCCGCTACGACCAGATCATGCGTCTGGGCTGGAAGATCTTCATTCCGCTCACGCTGATCTGGCTCGTCGTGGTCGGCCTGTGGATCCAGTCCCCGTTCAACATCTGGCATTGAAAGACAGGTCCTCATGTCGAGCATCGCTGCCATCAAGGAAGTTGTCTCCAGCCTCTTTCTCACCGAGCTTCTCAAGGGCATGGCGCTGACTGGGCGCCATTTCCTTTCGAAGACCATCACGGTGCAGTTTCCGGAAGAGAAGACACCGCAGAGCCCGCGCTTCCGCGGCTTGCACGCGCTGCGCCGTTACGAAAACGGCGAAGAGCGCTGCATCGCCTGCAAGCTGTGCGAGGCCGTCTGCCCGGCACTGGCCATCACCATCGAGAGTGAAGTGCGTCAGGACGGCAGCCGCCGCACCACCCGCTACGACATCGACCTGACGAAGTGCATCTTCTGCGGCTTCTGCGAAGAAAGCTGCCCCGTGGACAGCATCGTCGAGACGCATCATTTCGAATACCACGGCGAAAAGCGCGGCGACCTCTACTTCACGAAAGACATGCTGCTGGCCGTGGGCGACCGGTTCGAGAAGGACATTGCTGCCAACCGCGCGGCCGATGCGCCGTATCGGTGACTGCTGGGTGCTGACCGCTTACTGCTGACCGCTTACCGCTTACTGCCGACCGCTTACTGCCGAGTGCCGAGCTGACACCCAAGAACAAGGGCTGCCACCAGAGAGCCCCTTACCCATGAACACCATCACCGGTCTTTTCTACGTCTTCTCGGCGGTGCTGCTGTTTGCAGCTTTCCGCGTCATCACCGCGCGCAGCACCGTTGTGGCGGCACTGTTCCTCGTGCTCAGCTTCTTCAGTGCCAGCTGCATCTGGATGCTGCTGCGCGCAGAGTTCCTGGCCATCACGCTGGTGCTGGTCTACGTCGGCGCGGTGATGGTGCTGTTTCTCTTCGTGGTGATGATGCTGGACGTCAACACCGACAAGTTCCGCGAAGGTTTCTGGACGCACTTGCCTCTGGCTGGGCTCGTGGGCGCGGTGATCGCGTTGCAAATGGCCCTGGTGCTGATGCGCGGTTTCCAGCTCGAAGCGCCAGCCGCCACCGCCCGAGACCTGGAGATGGGCAACACCAAGTTGCTGGGCATCGAGCTTTACACCCACTACCTGTACCCGCTGCAGTTGGCGGCGGTGCTGCTGCTGGTGGCCATCATCGCGGCCATTGCGCTGACGCTGCGCGCGCGCAAGGACAGCCGCCGCATGGACCCCGGGCAGCAGGTGCGCGTCAAGAAAGCCGACCGCGTGCGGCTGGTGAAGATGGACCCGACCATCGAAACGCCGTCGGCGCCCAAGCAGGAAGGCGGCACGCCATGACGCTGGGCGCCATCACGCTCGGGCATTACCTCAGCCTGGGCGCCATTCTCTTTGCGCTGTCGGTGATCGGCATCTTCCTGAACCGCCGCAATCTGATCGTGTTGTTGATGGCCATCGAGCTGATGCTGTTGGCCGTGAACCTGAACTTCATCGCCTTCTCGCATTACCTGCCGCTGGAAGCCGACCGCATGGCCGGGCAGGTGTTCGTGTTCTTCATCCTCACCGTGGCAGCGGCCGAAGCGGCCATCGG
>JBBSCV010000090.1:0-11770 GCA_038249925.1 Burkholderiales bacterium | reverse complement strand
GTGTCGCGGCCCCGCGCCCGAGCGGTGGCGGGCTGCTGGCCTGGCTGCGCTCGGCACTGTGGGTGGGGCCGGCGATGACTGCCTGATGGCGTGCGGCCGGTCCGGGCGCCCGTAACATGAGTCGACACCAAATCCTCTCGCGCCCGCCCACATTCGAAATGCCGCCATGAGTCACCTGCCAGCGGCATCTGTGCCGGATTCAGAACCCGACCGTCTGCGCCAGGCCATCGCAGCCCTTGAAAACCAGCGCGGGCTGCTGGGTGACGCCGTGACCGACATGGCCACCGCGCCGCTGCTGCAGCGTCTGTTCGGCATCGAACATGCAGCACCGGTCCGCCGGGCGCAGGTGACGGTGCTGTTCGTGGACATCGTCGAGTCGACCGCCTTGGCCGGCCGCATGGACCCCGAAGACGTGATCTCGATCTTCAGCGGCTTTCTGCAGCGCGCCGCCGCCTGCGTGCAGGCGTGTGGCGGCCGTGTGATGCGGTTCACCGGCGACGGCCTCAAGGCCGCATTCGGCACGCAGGGCGGGCACGAGGACGATGCCGCGCAGGCCGTGCAGGCTGGCCTGGACATCCTGGCTGCCGGCGCGCTGGAAGCCGAACGACTGCGTGTGTTGACCGGCCTGCAAGGCCTGGCCCTGCGCGTGGGCGTGCACACCGGCGAAGTGGCCTTCGGCGCCGGCCACGAAAACGATGACACGCTGACAGGCGACGCCGTGAACGTGGCCGCGCGGATGGAGCAGTCGGCGCCGCCGGGTGCGCTGCGCGTCAGCGCCGACACCTGGGCGCTGGTGCGCGGCCGCTTCATTGCCGACGCGCAGCCGCTGCTGCAGCTGAAGGGTCTGGAGCGGCCGGTGCAGACCTGGCTCGTGCGTGCGCCGGCCGCCGCAGGCAGCGGTGGCGCGGAGCGCGGCATCGAAGGGCTGCAGGTGCAGATGGTGGGTCGCGACCCAGAACTGGCGCGACTGCGCCAGGCCATCGCCAAGAGCGCTGTCGGTGCCCAGGGCGGCGGGCTGCAGGCCATCACCGTCGTGGGCGATGCCGGCCTGGGCAAGAGCCGGCTGCTGCGCGAGGCGCTGGAGGGACAGGTGAGCGGCCTGGGTGACAGCCAGGAAAGCAGCCAGGAAAGCAGCCAGAGAAGCAACCAGAACAGCGGCCAGGTCGGCGGCTTCACGCTGCTGCAGGCCCGCGCGCAGCCACGCGACGGCTTGCGCTCCTGGGGGTTGTTGCGCCAGCTCGTCACCGGGCATTGCGGCATCGCCGACAGCGACAGCGCCGACACGGCGCGCGGCAAGCTGCTGGCCGGGCTGATGCCCGCATTTTCTGCGCACGTTGACGACGACCCCAACGCCGATACAGAAACTCAGGCCCAGCTGATCGGCCAACTGATCGGCCTGGACTTCGGCGACGCACCGGGCCTTCGCGGCCTGGATGCACGGGCGCTGCGCGACCGCGCGCTCGCAGCGTGGCTGGCGTGGCTGGACGGCCTGACCCGCCAGAGCGCCGGGCTGGTGCTGGTCATCGAAGACCTGCACGCGGCCGACGAGGCCTCGCTCGACGCGTTGACTTATCTGATGACGCGCGGCCGCGCGCTGCCGCTGGCGCTTCTGATGAGCACGCGACCGGAACTGCTGGTGCGACGGCCAAACTGGGGTGAAGCTGGCGCGGACAGCGACACCGACCCGGCACGCATCACGCTCACGCCGCTGCCTGCCGCCGACAGCGACGCACTGGCCGCGGCCTTGCTGCCCGGCCTGCAGCCCGTGCCGGCGGCGCTGCGGGCGCTGCTGTCAGACCGTGCCGAAGGCAACCCGTACTACATGGAAGAACTGGTGCGGCGGCTGCTGGACGACGGCGTCGTCAAGCGTGACAGCGCGCAATGGCACCTCGACCCCGAGCAGCTGAATCAACTCAAGCTGCCGACGACGCTGGTGGGCCTGCTGCAGGCGCGGCTGGACGCGCTGCCGGCCGCCGAGCGCGAAGGCGTGCAGCGCGCCAGCATCGTCGGCCACGTGTTCTGGGACGCGGCGCTGGAGCAGATCGACCCCGCAGCCGTGGGCGCGATCCCGGAACTGCAGATGCGCAGTTGGGTCAAGCCCCACGACCCCAGTGCCTTCGCAGGCACGGCGGAGCACCAGTTCGACCACCACCTGCTGCACGAGGTGACCTACGGCACCGTGCTGAAGGACGACCGCCGCCGCGGGCACGCCGCGGTGGCGCGCTGGCTGGCCGAACGCACCGAGGGCCGCGCACCGGAGTTTCTGGCCATCACCGCCGAACATGCCGAGCGAGCCGGCGACCATCCGCTGGCCGCCGACTGCTACGAACGCGCCGCCGCACAGGCACAGCAACGATTCGCCAATGTGTTGGCCATCGACTGCCTGCAGCGTTCGCTCAAGCTCATGGCCGCGGACGACGTGAGTCCTCGGCTGCGCATGCTGCGCAGCTTGCGCGGGCTTGCCGACCTGACGGGCAACCGCGAACTTCAGAGCCGCTGCATCGACGACTCGCTGACCTTGCTGGCCCGTTGCCCCGATCCGCATCGGCTGGCCGAGCTGACCATGGCGCGCGCAGTGCTTGCCGACGGCCAGGGCCGGCCGGACGACGGGTTTGCGCTCGCCAGCGAAGCCCTGGCACAGGCCGTCGCCATCGGCAATGACGATGTCGCAGCCTGGGCGCACGGCTATCTGTGCGAGCGGCTCGGGCGCCGTGGCGACGGCGATGGCGCGCGCGCGCATCAGGTCGCGGGCCAGGCCCATGCCGAACGCGTGCGCGACACGCAGCCGATTCGGGAGCTGCAGCTGCTCGTGATGGCCGGCGTGGTGGCGCTTCAGGCCGAGCAGCTCACCGAAGCCGGTGAGTTGTTGAACCGGGCGCTGACCCGCGCCGAAACCCACCACGGCAGCCAGTTCCGCCGGCTGCAACTGGCTGCATTGAATGCCCTTGCCATCCATGCGCAGGACCTGGGCGATTGGGCCACGGCGACAGATTTCATCGGGCGCCTGGCAGATCGAAGCCGAGAAATGGGCGACATCAGGCGCCTGGGCGTTGCCTTGCATCAATCCGCCCGCGTCGACCTGGCCCAGCGCGAACCCATGCGCGCCCTGGTCAGCCTCGAGCAGGCCGTGGCCAGTTATCAGGCCAGCGGCGACCTCTTCCATCCGGCGCACTCACACGCTGCGGCAGGCGACGCCCACGCCCAGCTGGGCGATGCCCGGGCTGCGCGCAGCGCCTACGAGCAGGCACGCGCGTTGTTTGCCAGCCTCGCGCCAGACGGCCCCAACATCGCCGAGATGGAGGCCATGGTGGCGCGTCAGGATCTGGTGCTGGGCGATGCAGCCGCAGCGCGGGCAGGCGCCGAGCGTGCGATGGCGGCCTGTCGGCCTGGTTTGCCCATCACCTCGTCCGAGCATGGTCTGGCATCGCAGTGGGCGTGTGTCGAGATCGGAACCGCGCTGGGCGACCCGCGCGCACTGGACCTGCTGGCGCAACTGCAGAACACCGTCCGCACGGTGTCGCTGCGGCGCACCGGCTCGCCCGAGGCCGCGCTGCAGCTGCAGCAGCGCATCCCCCTCTTTCGCACCATCATGGCCGCCCCGGCCGGCTTCACCACTTCGGCGGCAACTTCTTGAGCAGCACGATGTGTTCGTGCGCCAGTTCGATGTAGCCGCCGCGCACCAGGTCCTGCAGCAGCCGGTTGACCATCGCCTTCGACGCACCCAGACGCTCGGCGATGCGGGCCTGGGTCAGCGGCCCCGGCACCACGCGCTGGCCTTGCTGGTCCACCGCCAGCGCGTCGAACAAGCCCACCAGCCGCCCGTAAACATCAGCCGACGCCAGCTGGCCCACCGTGCGCGTCAGTGCGCGCACGCGGTGCACCAGGCTTTGAATGAGGTGGAAGGCCAGTTCGGGCCGCAAGGCAAGCACACGCTCGACCTCGCTGCGCGTGACGCGAGTCAGCCGCGCCCGGGTCGTCACCTGCACGCTGGCGGAACGCTGCTCGCCACTGAGCATCAGTTCACCGAAA
Organism: Burkholderiales bacterium; assembly: GCA_038249925.1. Lineage (GTDB taxonomy): Bacteria > Pseudomonadota > Gammaproteobacteria > Burkholderiales > Burkholderiaceae_C > Rubrivivax. The sequence continues at coordinate 7,741 of JBBSCV010000090.1, read as the reverse complement.
AATTCACCGGCGCCCAGCGTGTTCAGCTCCACGACCCGGCCGCCTTCGCCCGCCATCACGACACGCAGTTCGCCCGCGTGGATGATGAACATGCAGTCGGCCACCTCGCCTTCAATGACGACCTTCGTTCCCGCCTCCCAGGTTCTTGTCTCGCCGAGCTTCGCGAGTTCGGCAAGCCACTCGTCAGGCTGTTCCAGATGGATCACCGCGTTTCTCCACGCCCGGCCCGCGGGGGCTCAGACGCTGAGCCTTTCGCTAAGTTGCTGGTGAAGTTGCTGGTGAAGTTGCCGGGCCAGCTGCGCCGCCACTTCGGCCCAATGGGCCTGCACGCCCAGCGTTTGCAGATCCACCGTGCGCAGGTTGGCATAGCCGCAGGGGTCGATGCGGGTGAAGGGCTCGAGGTCCATCGCCACGTTCAGCGCCACGCCGTGGTACGCGCGGTGCTGGCTGACCTTGATGCCCAGCGCCGCAATCTTGCCCAGGCCCTGAAACGCGTCGGGGGCCAGGCCCTGACCAGCGCCTGGTGGCTCGGCTTGCAGCCGGGCGTGGCTGTGCGGGTCGGCCAGGCGCACATAGATGCCAGGCGCGCCCCTCACGCGGTGACCCACCACGCCGCCACATTCCCACAGCGTGTTGATGACGGCCTCTTCGATGCGAAAGACATATTCCTTGACGTAGATGCCGAGACGGCGCAAGTCCATCAGCGGGTAGGCCACCACCTGCCCGGGGCCGTGGTAGGTGACCTGGCCGCCGCGGTCGGTGCGCAGCACGGGAATACTGCCTGCCGCGAGCACATGCACATCTCGCCCGCCCACGCCCTGCGTGAAGACGCTTTCGTGCTCGACGAGCCACAACTCGTCTTCAGTCTCCGCCGTGCGTGCAGCGGTGAAGGCCCGCATCGCGGCTTCGGTTTCGGCATAAGGCCGGCAGCCCAGGTTCAGCATGCGCATGAGGGCAGAGTCTAGGCCGCAGGCTCATTGGCATGCTCATTGGCATGCTCATTGGCAAACTCAGCGGCAAGCCTTGGCCACCGTCCAGTCGATGACCTGCAGTCGCCCGGCCACGATCTCCGCCTTGGCTGCGTCCACGCGCGCGCGCATCGCCGGGCTCACGAGTTTGGCGTTGTGCTCGTCGTAGGCCAGGGCCAGGCCGCCCTCCTTCAGCCCGAGGGAAGTGACGCCGGGCTGCACGCCTTCGAAGGCCCGAAACACGGCCACGTCGGTGCGCTTGAGCATCGAGGTGAGCATGCGTCCCGGGTGCAGGCCGTTCTGGTTGCTGTCGACGCCGATGCCCAGCAGACCGAGGTCGGCCGCGGCTTGCAGCACGCCCAGGCCGGTGGTGCCGGCGGCGGCGAAGATCACGTCCGCGCCTTGCGCGGCCTGTGTGCGCGCGAGCTCGGCGCCGCGGGCGGGGTCGGTCCAGGCGGCGTTGGTGGTGCCGGTCATCGCCCACAGCACCTGCACGTTGGCGTTGCCGTACCTCGCGCCCTGTTCGTAGCCGCACAGCACCTTGCGCACGAGCGGTATGTCCTGCCCGCCCACGAAGCCCAGCTTGCCGGTCTTGCTGGCCAACGCGCCCAGCAGGCCCGCCAGAAAAGCACCCTCGTGTTCGCGATAGACGAAGCTCTGCACATTGGGCAGCGCCACCACGCTGTCGACGATGGCGAAGCGGGTGTTCGGGAAGTCGCGCGCCACCGCCTCGATGCTGCTGGCCTGCGGAAACCCGACGCCCACGATGGGGTTGGCGCCACGCTGCGCGAAACGCCGCGCTGCCTGTTCACGCTGCGTGGCGTTGGCGATCTCGAATTCGAGGTAACGCTTGCCGCTCTGCTTCTTCCACCGCTCGGCGCCTTCCCAGGCCGCCTGGCCGAAGCTCTTGTCGTTCTTGCCGCCCAGCTCGAAGATGATGGCCGGCTGTGCGTGGGCCTGGCCCAGGGAAACCAGAGCCCACGCCGCCAGCACTCCGGCGGCCGTGAAGCCGTTCAAAACCCGGCGCTGCAGCAGCATCCTCAGAAGTTGGCTTTGAAGCTGACGCCGAAAGTGCGCGGTTCGTTGATGAAGCCGGTGAGGTTGTTGAAGTCGATGCCGCCCACGACGCGAATCTGGTTGGTCAGATTGCGCACGAAGGCCGCGGCTTCGTACTTGCCGTTGCCGAAGTTGTAGCCGGCGCGCACGCCCACTTCCGTCAAGGCCTTGCCGGTGAATTCAGCGCTTTCGTAGAGGAAGAAGTTGATCTTGCTGCGGTAGACCACGTCGGTCATCAGCACGAGGTCACCGCCGGCAACAGGCAGGGTGTAGCGCGCGGTGGCGTTCAGCGTTGTCTCGGGCGCCTGTGGCAGCGAGTTGCCGTCGACAGACACCGTGGGCGCGAACTTGCCGATGGCCGGGTTGGCCGGCGAGGTGATGGGATCCAGCACCGTGCAGCCACTGCCGCAGGCATCGATGCGCAGGTTGGGGTCCTTGATCTTGGTCTTGTTGTAGCTGCCGCCCAGGGTCAGCAGCAGGCTGTTGGTGGCCAGCAGCTGGCCATTGAACTCGAAGCCCTGGCCGGTGGTCTTGTCGGCGTTGACGAGCTGGTTGAAGTTGGCAGCGCCGCCCACTGCGGTGAGCTGCTGGTCCTTGATGGTGTAGGTGAAGACGCTGGCAGCGATGCGGGCGCGCCCGCTCATCAGGTCGGACTTCACGCCGGCTTCGTAGGACGTGACGGTTTCGCTCTTGGCCACCGACAGCGTGTCGCCGAAAAGCAGCCGGCCCTGGATGGCAGGGGCGCGGAAGCCGGTGGCCACACGCGCGTAGACGTTGGTGGTCTGATCCAGTGCGTAGCTGGCGCTGAAGTCGCCGCTGGTGTTGGTGGCGCTGGTCTTGGCGGTGCGGCGGCCGATGAAGGTGGGGCTGAACGGCGGCGCCTGGAAGCGGTCGGCGAAGAAGTCCTTTTCGTCCTTGGTGTAGCGCAGGCCACCGCGCAGTTTCAGCTGCGGGCTGACTTCCAGGTTCACGCTGCCGAACACGGCATAGGCCTTGTTGTCCTGGTCTTGCGTGGCGTAGCCGTTTCGCACATTGCCGCCGAGGCTGCTGTAGTTGAAGCTGTCGATCTTCAGCTGCTCGTCGAAGTAGTACACACCGGCCAGCCACTGCAGCGCGCCCTTGCCCGTGCTCTCGAGGCGCAACTCTTGCGTCAACTGCTTGTGCTTGGGCAGGCCGTCGCCCGATTCGGCATCGAAGGGGATGAAGCCCGGCCCGAAGTTGCCGGCGCCCAGGAAGCCGGCGCCGAAACCACCGTCGATGTCGCCACGGCTGAATGACTCGACCGTCTCGTAGCCGGTGATGCTGCTCAGCGCCATGCCCTGCCCGAAGTCCCAGCGCAGCCGCACACTGCCGCCAGAGCTGCTGACGTCCTGGCTGTTGATGCCATCTTGCGAGACCCGGGTCTCGTCGAAGCCGGCTACCAGATTGTTGGTGCCGGGCTGGATGATGTTGGCGCGGAAGACGCGCGCACTGCCCTTCAGGTCGCGCGTGTGCACGTTGAAAAGCGCACTGAAGTCCTTGTCGGGCGTCAACAGCACCTGCAGGCGGGCGGCGTTGTCGTTGTAGCCCTCGAATTCACGGGTCGGCCCGGCCGCGCGGGTGTTCTTCACCCAGTCATCGCGGTTCTGCGACTGCGCCGCCAGGCGCAGCGAGACGGTGGGCGACAGCGGCACGTTGACCATGCCCTCGACGTTCAGCGCCGAGTAGCGGCCGAGGCTGGCCAACGCGTAGGCCTCGAACTCCTTGCCCGGCTTGGCGCTCTCGAACTTCACCACGCCAGCCGGCGAATTGCGGCCGAACAGCGTGCCCTGCGGGCCGTTGAGCACTTCGATGCGCTCCATGTCGAAGATGGGGAAGCCCTTCAAGATGGGGTTCTCCTGCACCACGTCGTCGTAGACCAGGCTGACGGGCTGTGAAGCGTTGAGGTCGAAGTCGGTGTTGCCGATGCCGCGGATGTAGAAGCGCGGGAAGGCGCGGCCGAAGCTGCTTTCGATGTTCAGGCTGGGCACGCGGCCGGCCAGCAGGCGGATGTCCTGGCCGCCGCTGTTCAGCACTTCGAGCATCTCGCCCTGCAGCGCGCTGACGGCGCTGGGCACATCGCGGATGTTCTCCAGCCGGCGTTCGGCCGTGACGGTGATGGTCTGCAACTGGCCCGGTGTGGCCGCGCCGGGCACGGGTGCGGTCTGGGCCAGGGCACCGGTGCTCAGCAAAGCCAGCGCGACGGCTGTCAGCGCATGGGGCACGGGACGGAAAGGGCGGATGACGGGCATGGACGAACTCCGAAACGAGGGAAAGCAGGGCCGGTGGAACAGCACGCGCGGCAGGCAGCGCGGATTAGCATCGGATGATGCCGCCCCGGCCAGCGAAGCTTGGTGAAAACCGAGAGATTGCCTGGGCTGCGCCCTCCTGCCGATGCCTGCACGCAACACATGCTGAGCCCCGACGACCTCGACACCTGGCAGCGCGAAGGTTGCCTGGTGCTGCCCGGCTTCAAGACCGCCACCGAGGTGGCTGCGGCCTGCTGCCGCGCGCGAGAAATCGTCGACGCCTTCACGCCCGACGCCCACACCAGCCGCTTTTCCACGCGCGACCGCAGCCAGGTCGCCGACGCGGCACTCATCAGCAGCGCCGAAGCGGTGCAGTGCTTCTTTGAAGAAGATGCGCTGGACGCCAGCGGCCGGCTGCGCGTGCCGAAAGACCGCAGCATCAACAAGATCGGCCATGCGCTGCACGATCGCGACGCCGTCTTCGATGCCTTCTCGCACGGGCCTGCACTGGCCGAACTGGCGCGTCAACTGGGCCTGCCGCAGCCGCAGGTGTGGCAAAGCCAGCTGATCTTCAAGCAGCCGCACATCGGCGGCGAGGTCGGTTGGCACCAGGACGCCAGCTTCTTCGTCACCACGCCGCAGACGGTGACGACCTTCTGGTTCGCGCTGGAAGACGCGACGCTGGACAACGGCTGCCTGTGGGTGATGCCCGGTGGCCACCGCGGCCACAACGGGGCGAATGGCGTGCTGCGCGAGCAATACCTCTGCGACCACGCCGCCGGCACGCTGCGCATGCAGGCGCTGGACGCCACACCCTGGCCGACGCTGGCCGGGGCCGTGCCGCTGCCGGTGGCAGCCGGCACGCTGGTCGTCTTCCACGGCCTGCTGCCGCACTGCAGCGCGCCCAATCGCAGCGCCAAGAGCCGGCTGGCCTACACGCTGCACGTCACCGATGCCAGCGCCGCCTACGCTGCTGAAAACTGGCTGCAGCGCAGCGCCGGCTTTCCCGTGCGCGGGCTGGCCTGACGGACGCAGGTTTGGAGGCCTGCGGCCGCGCGCCAGATCACCCCAATGAGGCGCGGACGGTTCTGGCGTATCTTCCGCCTCTTGTCTGCACTTGAGCGCGCTCCATGAACAGCCCCACCCCGCCGGCGGCCACGCGCCACATTCGCCTGACGTCGCACCCCGGCCAGGGCACCGCCAGCGCGCCCGCGCTGCTTTGGGGCGCGCCCGATCCGCAGGTGCGCGGCCCCGTGGTGGGCAGCACCGGCAACCGCAGCCAGCGCAACGTCATCGGGACGCACAGCGGCAGCTACGGCGTCTACCGCGCGCTGGCCGTGGCCGCCGGCAGCCTCGGGCGATTGCACCGCGCCGACCTCACCGACACATCGCCCACCGACCCCATCGGCCCCTACCCGCAGTGGGGCGAGCCGGGCCGGATGGTCAGCATCGACCCCTGGGGCGCCAGCGTGCAGACGGTGTTCGCCGACCACCTGGAACGCGGCTACGACATCCGCCCCACCATCGCGGTGACCAAGGCCCACATCCACCTGCCCGAAATCAAACAGGCTCTGGCCTTCGGCCGCCTGCAGGTGGACGGCAAGCACCTGCTGGAAGACAGCAGCGCCAGCGTCACCAAGGTGGCGGTGGAACCCGTGTGGTGGCTCCCCGGTGTGGCCGCGCGCTTCAAGGTGAGTGAAGAGCAGTTGCGCCGAGCGCTGTTCGAAGAGACTGGCGGCATGTACCCGGAACTCGTCACGCGCAGCGATCTGGAAGTCTTTCTGCCGCCCATCGGCGGGCAGACGCTGTATGTCTTCGGCGACATCCGCGACCTGGCCAACCCGAAGGTGACACTGACCGCGCGCGTGCACGACGAATGCAATGGCAGCGACGTTTTCGGCAGCGACATCTGCACTTGCAGGCCCTACCTCACGCATGCCATCGAAGAATGCATACGCGGCGCGCAGCAAGGCGGCGTGGGCTTGATCGCCTACAGCCGCAAGGAAGGCCGCGCGCTGGGTGAGGTGACCAAGTTCCTGGTCTACAACGCCCGCAAGCGTCAGGTGGGCGGCGACCGCGCCGACAAGTATTTCCTGCGCACCGAGTGCGTGGCAGGGGTGCAGGACATGCGCTTCCAGGAACTGATGCCCGATGTGTTGCACTGGCTGGGCATCACCAAGATTCACCGTCTGGTGAGCATGAGCAACGACAAGTACGACGCCATCACGGGCAGCGGCATAGAAGTGGGTGAACGAGTGAAGATTCCTGATGAACTGATACCGGCCGACGCGAAGGTGGAGATGGAGGCCAAGGTGGCCGCCGGCTACTTCACCGATGGGCGTGTGCCTACCGATGCCGACCTGGCCTTGGTGCAGGGGCGCGGACTTGAGTGACACCCTGAGTGCCTTGGCCGCGGCCAGCGCCAGCCGCCGCGAGCTGCTGAAGACGGCACCCGACGCGCGCCACCCACTGGGCGCACTGCGCGACCCCGGCACCATCCGCGCGCGTTGCGCTGCGGTGCTGCGTTCGGTGGAAGCCAATGTCAGCGAACACTTCCTGCTGAACCGCAACCGCCTGCCCGAAGTGGCCGAACGCGTCGCCACGCTGACGCTGCGGCGCTTTCCTGACCTGAAGGTGCCGTACCACAGCCGCTGGCGCCACTTCGAGGCCGGCGGCCTGGACCGCAAGCCGGTGCTGGATGAGCGCCTGGCCACGCGCAGCCCGCAAGACGCCGCACGTGCGCGCTTCGACCTCACGGTGGTGAGCGTGCTTCTGGACGCTGGCGCCGGCCCGACCTGGCGCTACAAGGAGCCGGGCACCGAGCAGGTGCTGCAACGCTCGGAAGGCCTGGGCGTGGCGACCTGGCACGCCTTCATGAACGGCGCGTTTTCCGACACGCCCGAAGACCCGCAAAGAGTGGACGCCGCGGCGCTGACGCGCATCGACGCCAATGCGTTGCGCACCATCTTCCAGAGCAGCCCGGCCAACCCCGTGGTGGGGCTCGAAGGTCGCGCCGAACTGCTGGTGCGCCTGGGCGCTGCGCTGCAGGAAGAGGCGGCGCGAGGCGGCGGTGAAGCGCGGCCAGGCCTGCTGTTCGACCGCTTGACCCAGCTGCCGAATGAGGGCCGCACACGCAGCGAAGTCAGCGCGCGCGAGGTGCTGGGCCAGGTGCTGCGCGTACTGGGCCCCGCCTGGACCAGCGGCAGCCGCGTGCAGGGCCTGCCGGGCGGTGACGTGTGGCCGCACCGGTGGGCGGGCGATGCCACCGGCGACGGTGGCCACGACCCGACCACCGGCGGCTGGGTGCCGTTCCACAAGCTGAGCCAGTGGCTGAGCTACTCGCTGCTGGAGCCGCTGCAGTGGGCCGGCGTCACAGTGACGGGCCTGGACGCATTGACCGGCCTGCCCGAATACCGCAACGGCGGCCTGCTGCTGGACGGCGGCGTGATC
>JBBSCV010000089.1:0-11785 GCA_038249925.1 Burkholderiales bacterium | reverse complement strand
TGTCGCGTCGGGTAACTGGTTTTGCGGCGGGTTTGCCCGCGGTTGCGGCCACAGCCGGTGGGCGCGCTGCACCCGGGCCCTGCGCCGCAGCCGGCGCGGCCGACAGGCCCAGGGCCCAGGTGGCCAACCCCAGACCGACCAGGCGCGATGTGCGGGCCATCGACTGCATTTCTCGGTACTCCGTCAAATTTCAGTTGCCAGGCCGCCTGTGGTGGCGGACTGGTTCGCGCCGGTGCTTATTATTCGTTGTGCACCCACCCCGGGTGCACACACGAGCAGAGAGGCCCGCCATGGCGCTGATGGATTTCATCAAGAAACAGTTCATCGACATCCTTGAGTGGACGGAAACCGGCGACGGCACGCTGGCTTTCCGCTACCCGATGGCGGGCAACGAAATCCAGTACGGCGGCAGCCTCACCGTGCGCGAAAGCCAGATGGCCGTCTTCGTCAACGAGGGCAAGGTGGCCGATGTCTTCGGCCCCGGCATGTACAAGCTGACGACGCAGACGCTGCCGGTGCTGACCTATCTGCGGAACTGGGACAAGCTCTTCCAGAGCCCGTTCAAGAGTGACGTCTACTTCTTCAGCACGCGCCAGCAACTCGACCGCCGCTGGGGCACGACGCAGCCTGTCACCATCCGCGACAAGGACTTCGGTGCCGTGCGCGTGCGCGCCTTCGGCAACTACGCCTACGCCGTCTCCGACCCCAGGCTTTTTCACACCGCCGTCAGCGGCACCACGGCGCGCTACACCGTTGAAGACCTCGACGGCCAGCTGCGTGGGCTGATGCTGCAGCACATCAGCGACGCCGTGGCGCAGAGCGGCGTGCCTTTCCTCGACCTGGCCGCGAACCAGACCGAGTTTGCGAAACAGCTGCTGGAAGCCACGGCCTCCGAGTTCACGAAGCTGGGCTTGAGCCTGGTCAGCGTGACGGTGCAGAACGTGAGCCTGCCCGAAGAGCTGCAGAAGGTTCTCGACCAGAAGATCGGCATGGGCATGGTCGGCAACGACATGGGCAAGTTCATGCAGTACCAGACGGCACAGTCGATTCCGAAGTTCGCCGAAGGCGCGGCTGGCGGTGGTGGCGGCGGCGGCAGCGTGGTGGGCGACGCCATGGGCCTGGGCGCTGGCGTGGCGCTGGGACAGGTGATGGCGCAGCAACTCACCCAGGGCCTGCAAGGTGGTGGTGCGGCTGCGGTTCAGGCCGCGGCCGCCGCGGCCGCCGTGGGCATCAAGCCCGACGAGGTCATGGCCTTGCTGGAGAAGCTGGCCGACCTGAAGGCCAAGGGCATCCTCACCGACGAGGAGTTCGCGTCGAAGAAAGCCGAGCTGCTGAAGAAGCTGGTCTGACTTGGCCACCTCACCGCAGCGCTCTTATCGCGCTGCGTGCCCGAATTGCGGCGCGCCGGTCGAGTTTGCCTCGGCGGCATCGGCCGGTGCCGTGTGCAGCTTCTGCCGCAGCACACTGGTGCGCGACGGCGACGCGCTGCGGCGCATCGGCGTCAGCGCCGAACTTTTCGACGACCACAGCCCGCTGCAGCTGGGCGCGAGCGGTATGCGGCAGGGCGTCGCCTTCACGCTCGTCGGTCGCCTGCAGTACGGCTACAGGTCAGGCCCCCGGGCTCCGGCTTCGCCTTCGCCGCCCCCCGAGGGGGCCGCAGGCCCGACCGGCACAGCCGGATCGGACCTGGCCGGCACCTGGAACGAGTGGCACGCTCTTTTCGACAACGGGCGATCGGCCTGGCTGAGCGAGGACAACGGCGCCTACGTCATCGCCTTCGACGCGCCCTTGCCCGCCGATGCGCCGCCGCTCGACGGCCTGCAGCCCGGCATGCGCGTGCTGGCCGACGCCCGCGCCTGGGACGTGGCCTCGGTGCAGCGCGCCCACCTCATTGCGGCGCAAGGCGAGCTGCCCTCGCCGCCCAGGCTGGAAGGCGAGTTCACGGTCGTCGACCTGCGCAACAGCGCCGGCGAAGTGGCCACGCTCGACGGCAGCGACCCGGCCCGCGTGGCCTGGAGCACGGGCCGCAGCGTGCTGCTGGCCGAGCTTGCGCTGCAGGGCCTGAAAGACAGCAGCGAGAAGACGCTGAAGGGCCGCGGTGTCGAATGCCCGAACTGCGGCACCGCGCTGGCCGTGAAGCTGGCCACCACGCAAAGCCTGGTGTGCACGAACTGCGCCTCGGTGGTGGACATCAGCGGTGGCATCGGCGCCGACCTGAAGCACTACCAGCAGAACAACGCTGGCGGGGCAGGGGGAACAGGCGGCGCAGAGCCATTGTTGCCGCTGGGCCGTAGCGGCACGCTGGCACTGGGCGGCCCGCCGCTGCCCTGGCAGGCAGTGGGCTACCTGGAACGTTGCGACATCCCGGCACCCGGCGACGACGAAGAAACCAGCTTCTGGCGCGAATACCTGCTGTTCAACAGCACAGCCGGGTTTGCCTTCCTGGTAGACAGCAACGACGGCTGGAGCTGGGTGCGGCCGATCACCGGCGCGCCCGCATTGCGCAGCGGCCAGGCGACGTGGGAGAACGTGGTCTACCGCCAGAAATGGGACTACGACGCCAAGGTCACATGGGTGCAGGGCGAGTTCTACTGGCGCATTGAACGCGACGAACGTGCGCGCGTCACCGACTTCGAGGGCACCGGCAGCGCGGCTGCCAAACGCCTGTCACGCGAGCAGACACGCAGCGAAGTCACATGGTCGGCCGGCGAGACACTGATGTCCGCCGCGGTGGCCGAAGCCTTCGCCATAGCGCCCGATTCTCGCGGCGCGCTGCAGCGCGACGTGGTGCCCACCAGCTTCAAGGCCGCGGGCGTGCCCAAGGCGCTGCTGATCTTCGTGGCGGTGCTGGCGGTGGTGATGGTGTTGTCGATGTGCAGCGACGACGAATGCGACAAGATCAAGTCCACCTTCGGCGCTGCAAGCGCCGAGTTCCAGCAGTGCGCGCGCAACCGCGGCTCGGGCACCAGCGGCCGCGTCGGCGGTGGCAGTTTTGGCGGCTGGTCCAGCGGCGGTGGACACAAATAGACCTGCCGGAAAGTGTCAAACAGATGGCTAACTTTGAAGGAGCACTGACATGATGGGTATCGAATGGCTCAGGCCCGGCGCCTTCTTCGGCTCGGCCTTGTTCGCGCTGCTGGGCGTGGCGGTGTTCTGGCTTTGCTTTGTCATCATCGACAAGATCACGCCCTACGATCTGTGGGCCGAGATCGTCGAGAAGAAGAACCTGGCGCTGGCCATCGTGGTGGGCTCGATGTGCATCGCCATCGGGCTGATCGTCTCGGCTGCCGTGCACGGGTGAGGTTCGGTTGACGGGCCGCCGTCGCGCCGTTCCACAGCCTTGCTCAGGCGAAGGTTTCCCAATCGCGCCGGTCCGGGGTGTCCAGGTGCGGCAGGTGGTTGAAGCTCAGCAGCCGGTGGCCCTTGGGCGTGAAGCTGAACTCGCTGAGCGCGCTGTTGCGGATGCGCAGGTTCAGCTCGATGGTGGTGGCCACCGGCGTGCCCAGCACCTGATGCACGGCGGTGGCAATGGGCCCGCCGCTGCTGACCAGGAGCACATTGCCGCTGTGCGCGCCCCGCACATGGTCCAGTGCCGCGGCCACGCCGGCGCTGAAATCGGCCCAGCTGGGCATGCCTTCGGGTTGCGTCTGCCCGGCCATCCACAGCGAGAGCGCTTCGCGCAGCAGGCGGAAGTGGGCGCGATAGACCTCGGAGCTGCTGTCGAGAGTTTCGGGCTTGGCCTGCGTGCCTGCCTGCAGGGTGCGGATGAGCGCTTCGCTGTCGTACTCGTTCAGGCCCGGCCAATCAAGGGCGGCCGGCAGTGCGGCGCCATGTCCTTCGGCAATCGCAGCCAGTGACTGCGCGTGGCGCTTCAGCGTGCCGCACAGCACGCCCTCGAAAGTGATGTCTCGCTGCGCGAACCACGACCCCAGCGCCTGGCACTGTCGCGTGCCCAGCTCGCTGAGCTGGTCGTAATCGGCCGCGCCAAGGCTGGCCTGGCCGTGGCGTACGAGGTAGAGATGTCCCATCGCCGGCATTGTGCCCAGCACGTCTGCGTGAGGCTGTCGCCGCGGCGACCGCGCTGGGCGCCTGTGCGTCTGCCTGTGCGTCTGCATCTGCGTCTGCGTCCACGGCTGCGTTAGGCTTCCTTCATGGCCGCTGCCGCCCCCCCACCCGACCACGCCGAAGCCGCAGCGCCCGCGTCCCGCATTCACCCGGCAGAGCTCGCCCTGCTGAGCTCGGTCTTCGTGGTTGCCGCATGCGGCCTGGTTTATGAACTGGCGGCCGGCGCGCTGGCGAGCTACCTGCTGGGCGATTCGGTGCTGCAGTTCAGCACCGTCATCGGCGTCTACCTGTTCTCCATGGGCATCGGCTCCTGGCTCAGCAAGTACATCCAGCACCAGCTGGTGGCGCAGTTCCTGCGCATCGAGCTGCTGGTGGCCTTCATCGGCGGCCTGATGCCGGCGCTGCTGTTCATGGCGCACAGCAGCCTGCCGGCTTCGGCCGACTTCTCCTTTCGCGTGTTGCTCTATGGCCTGGTGGGGCTCATCGGCATGCTGGCCGGGCTGGAGATACCGCTCGTCATGCGCATCCTGAAGAGCCACTTCGCACCGCGTTGGGCGCTGTCTGATCTGGTCTCGCAGGTGCTCACTTTCGACTACCTGGGCGCACTCGTGGTGGCGGTGGCTTTTCCGCTGCTGTTCGTGCCGCACCTGGGCCTTGTGCGCACGGGGTTCTTCTTCGGGCTGCTGAACGCGGCGGTGGCGGTGTGGGTGCTGTATGCCTTTCGCGCCGACCTGCGCCGCTGGCGCGCACACGCCGCCGCCTGCTTCGGCGTGGTGGCGGTGCTGGTGGCCGGCATGGCGGGGGCTGACCGCCTGACCACCTGGGCCGAAGACAGCTTCTACGGCCAAGACATCGTCGTGCGGGAAAGCAGCGACTACCAGCGCGTGGTGGTCACTTCCGGCGCGGCTGGCGTGCGCCTCTTCCTCAACGGCAACCTGCAGTTCCACAGCCGCGACGAGTACCGTTACCACGAGGTGCTGGTGCACCCGGCGATGGCGGCTTTCTCGGCGCACGGCGGCCCCAAACGCGTGCTGGTGCTGGGTGGCGGTGACGGCCTGGCCGTGCGCGAGGTGCTGAAGTACCCCACGGTCGAACACATCACGCTGGTGGAGCTGGACCCGCACATGACGCAGCTGTTCGCGCGCAACCCGGTGCTGCGGAAACTCAACGGCGGCGCGCTGCAGAGCCCCAAGCTGAAGGTGGTCAACACCGACGCCTACACCTGGCTCGAAGCCAACCGCGAAGTCTTCGATGTCATCGTCATCGACTTCCCCGACCCCACGAACTTTTCGCTGGGCAAGCTCTACACCACCAGCTTCTACCAGCGCGCCGACCAGGCCCTGGCGGCCGGCGGCTACCTGGTGGTGCAGACGACTTCCCCGCTGTTTGCGCGCAAGAGCTACTGGACGGTGGTGGCCACGCTGGAAGCCGTGGGCCTGACGACGACACCGCTGCATGTGCACGTGCCCAGCTTCGGCGAATGGGGTTTCGTCATCGCCAGCCGCCGGCCCTGGCAGCCGCCGCAGCAGCTGCCGGCGGGCCTGCGTTTCCTCACGGTCGAAGGCCTGCCGGCGCTGCTGCAGTTCCCGCCCGACATGGCGCGCGTGGCGGCCGAGCCCAACCGCCTGAGCAACCAGGCGCTGGTGGCGACCTTCGAGCAAGAGTGGGGCAAGGTGCGTTGAACGCGCCGCTGCGCCGCCGCACGCTGCTGGCGGGCACGGCCGCGCTGCTGGCTGCAGGCTGTACACCGCCTGGCTCACCGCCTGGCTCACCGCCTTCGTCAACGTCCGGGTCAGCGCCTGCGTCAGCGCGGCCACCGGCGCAGTGGGTGGGCGCCAGCCACACACGCGGCCATCGCCTGCGCAGCCCGGCTGCGCTGCCGCCCGCCGCCGTGCAGCGCCGCGCCGGCGTGCTGGTGCTGGGCGGTGGTGTGGCTGGCCTGGCCGCCGCGCGCGGCTTCTCGCAACGCGGTGTGCAGGACGTGCATCTGCTGGAACTGGAAGACCAGCCCGGCGGCAACAGCCGTGGCCATCAACTCGCCGGCATGCCCTGCCCGCTGGGCGCTCACTACCTGCCGCTGCCTGGCGCGCAGGCGCATGAGGTGAGCGAGTGGCTGCACGAACTGGGCTTGCTGCGGCACGAGCTGGGCCGCACCGTGGCCGACGAGCGCCATCTCTGCCACAGCCCGCAAGAACGCTTGTTCTTCGAAGGCGCGTGGGTCGAAGGCCTGCTGCCACCTGCAGAGCCCGGCTCGGCGAGCGCACGTCAGATGCAGGCCTTCGCGCAGGCCGTGGCGCAGGTGCGGCGTGACGGCGCGCGCACCGCGAAGGGCGCCGCCCCCGCCTTCGCGCAACCCGCGCACCGCAGCGCCTGGGGCCCGCTGCAGGCTGCGCTGGACGCACAGACCTTCGCGCAGTGGCTGGATCAACGGGGCCTCGATGACCCGCACCTGCGCTGGTACCTCGACTACTGCTGCCGCGACGACTACGGCGCCACGCCTGCAGAGGTATCGGCCTGGGCCGGGCTGCACTACTTCGCCAGCCGCCATGGCTTCCACGCGCCGGGTGATCAAGCAAAGGGCGAAGCCGAAGGCGACGATCGCGAAGCCGTCTTCACCTGGCCCGAAGGCAACGCCTGGCTCACGCAGCGCCTGGCCGCGCCGTTGGGTGATCGCCTGCACGGCGGCCGCACCGTTCTGAGCGTCACCGAGGGCCGGCACGACGTGCAGGTGCTGGCCTTCAACGAGGCCGCGCAGCAAGTGGAAGCCTGGACGGCGCCATTGGTGGTGTTGGCGCTGCCGCTCTTCATTGCCGCGCGCATCGTGCAGAACCCGCCACCCGCGCTGCGCGAGGCCGCTGCCCGGCTGCAGTACGCACCTTGGCTGGTGGCCAACCTGCAATTGGACGCGCCCTTGCTCGACCGCGTCGGCGCGCCAGCGTCATGGGACAACGTGGTCTACGGCGGCCGCGGCCTGGGCTATGTCGACGCCATGCATCAGAGCTTGCGCTCTGCGCCCGGCGCCACCGTGCTGACGGCTTATCACCCACTGCCGCGCAGCGACCGCGCGGCCCTGCTGCAAGAAGACCCCGCGCCCTGGGCCGAACGTGTGCTGACTGAGCTGCGCCCGGCCCACCCCGACATCGACAGCCGCCTGCAGCGCATCGACCTCATGCGCTGGGGCCACGCCATGGCCATTCCAGCGCCCGGCGTGCAGCGCCACCCGGCCCTGCAGGCCTTGCGTGCCCACGGCCACGGCCACGGCTCAGGCAGCCGACTGCGTTTTGCGCATGCCGATCTGGCGGGCTGCTCGGTGTTCGAGGAGGCGTTCATCGCGGGGATCGAGGCTGCCGGCCGAAGGCGCCCGCCTATGATCGTGCTATGACTCCGAAATCGGCCATTCGGCGCAAGTCAGGCGCAAACACATCGCCGCTACAACCTCTGCTGGACAAGGGTTTCGACGCCCGACTGCTGTCGCACGCGGGGGCGATTGCGGCGGGCGACTTCCCGGGGGCGCTGGCTGAGATTGTGGAAGTGCTGGCAGCCGTCGAGTTGCCAATTACCGAGATCATCGGCAGCGGCGGCGGCGAAACACGCTTTACCCAGCGCCTGCGCCGTTCGCTGGCGGAGCGCGGTTGGCACAAGCACCAATTCGAGATCGCCAAGACCGTGGACGGTGTGCCCAGAGAGTCCACATCGCACGAGGTCGACCATGTGAAGCGCTTCAGTGCGGGCGTGATCGCGTGCGAGATCGAGTGGAACAACAAGGATCCGTTTTTCGACCGGGACCTTGAGAACTTCAAGCGGCTGCACAGCGAAGGCGCGATCAGCATGGGAGTGCTCATCACCCGAGGTGCGTCGCTTCAGGACGCGCTTTGGAATGCCGTCATGCGCTTCGCCGATGAGCGGCACATCAGCGACATGGAGACGCTGTCGGAACAAGGCGTAGTGCCAACCCCCAAGCAGCGCACCAACATCCTTCGCCGGGTCAGCCGCGAAGGCAGCCCCATCCCTTTTGCCAAGGCCTGGGCAGACAATTTCGTGTCGAACAAGTTCGGGCAGGCCACCACGCATTGGACCAAGCTCATGAGCCGCGTCGAACGCGGTGTGGGCAACCCATGTCCGTTGCTGCTACTGGGCCTGCCGGCGTCCATCCTTGTCTTCGACCAGGCGATTGTCGAATTGGTGTCAGATGACGACCTGGCGGTCTGATTGCTTCTTGGCTCAGACCTCGAGCGGCAACTGCGTTCCCGTGGTCTTGCCCGTGCTAGCGGGCGGCGCTGCTTGGGAGTGGTGGGCGTAGGTTGGCCAGCTCGGTGCATAGCTCTCGTCAGCCTGATTGCCCCATACCGCCCAGCCTTCACGCGGGCCTCTGGCAAAAAGCTCGAGATGGGGGCCGGGGCTGCATCCGGAAATGAGCTTGTATTGCTCGTCGGGCTTGCGTGAGTGCTCTCGCTTGCGCGTGGCAATCATGTTCACCTGCGTGCGGCCAGGCTGCAGTGTGCGTGCATGTTTGCCGCGGGTGCCGAAGAGCAGCAGCTCGGTGACGTTGCGGAAGTAGAAGCCCACGCCTCGCCCATCGGGGCCGCCGTCCTTGCGAATCTTCGACCAGACGATGTTGCTCTTGTAGGCGAAGCCCCAGGCAGACAGCGTGGCCAGGCCCTCCGGCAGCAAGGCGTTCGGGACCCACAGGTAAAGGTGCGCCACCTCGTCCGCAGCTTCGACCACGGGCAGGGCCTGAATGTCCTGGAGCGATAGCGTGCCGTAACGGTTCAGGCGCTTGTGCTCAGGCGCCACCTTGCCCGTGCGGTTCTGAAACTGCCACGGTGGGTCTGCGAGGATCGTCCCAAACTTGCGGCCGGCTGCGAAGGCCTTGAAGTCGTCCGCCGCGCTGACTGTTTTCATCCTTTGATGGTAACAAGCGCCTGTGCGTGGCAGTGGGTGAAGCTGTAAAAAGATCCAGTTCGAACAAGGGGTAGGCTCAATCGCCTCTACACAACAAGCAACAGCCACCATGCAATACCGCCACCTCGGCCGTTCCGGCCTGCGCGTCAGCGCCCTGTCTCTCGGCTCCTGGGTCACGTATCACAACCAGGTCGACACCGGCCAGGCGCGCGAGATGATGGCGGCGGCTTTCGATGCCGGCGTCAACTTCTTCGACAACGCCGAGGTCTATGCCGGCGGCCGCAGCGAAACCATCATGGGCGAGGCGCTCAAGGCGCTGGCCTGGCCGCGCCTGAACTACATCGTCAGCACGAAGTTTTTCTGGGGCCTGAGCCGCGACGGCGATGCGGTGAACCGCAAGGACACGCTGAACCGCAAGTACCTGATGCAGGCCATCGACGGCAGCCTGCAGCGCTTCGGCCTCGACTTCATCGACCTCGTCTACTGCCACCGCCCCGACCCGCACACGCCGCTTGAAGAGACAGTGCGTGCCATGAACGACATGATCGTGCAGGGCAAGGCGCTCTACTGGGGCACCAGCGAATGGAGCGCCGCAGACATCGCGGCGGCCTGGCAGATTGCCAGCCGCCACGGCTGGCACAAGCCGCTGATGGAACAGCCGCAGTACAACCTTTTTCACCGCTGTCGAGTCGAGCAGGACTATGCGCGCCTGTATGAAGACACGGGCCTGGGCCTGACAACCTGGAGCCCGCTGGCGAGCGGGCTGCTCACCGGCAAGTACCGCGGCGGCATCCCCGAGGGCAGCCGCGGCGCGATGGACAACATGGCGTTCCTGCGCGACGGCTTGCTCGACGAGAAGAAAAACGCCGCCGTGGCGGCACTGGAGCCCATCGCGGCCGAGCTGGGCGGCACGCTGGCGCAGCTGGCCATCGCCTGGGTGGCGAAGAACCCACGCGTCAGCACCGTGATCACCGGCGCTTCGAAGCTCGGGCAGCTGCACGCCAATCTCGCCGCGCTGTCTGTGCTGGACAAGCTGACGCCTGAAGTGATGGCGCGCATCGACGCCCTGACGGCCCCGCTGGCCGACTGAGCACTTTCCGGACGCGGCGCCACCTTGCGCGCCGTCAAACGCTGGACAGAACCGGTGCTCAAGTTCTGCCCTTTGCTGCCGAGTCGGGCCGAGCGGATGGCGTGTTGCCCTCAAGTTGGACAGATCCTGGACGTTAAGCAATGGCGACCCCGATCCCAACCATGAGTGCCCCACCATGCGCAGCAACCTGCCCGTCACCCAGCGTGAGTACAGCTTCCCCAGAGACCAGACCCTGGTGTCGGTCACCGACCTGAAAGGGCGCATCGTCTATTGCAATGCGTCGTTCGTTGCGGTGAGCGGCTTCACGCGTGAAGAGCTGGTGGGCCAGCCGCACAACCTGGTGCGCCACCCCGACATGCCGCAAGAGGCGTTCCGCGACATGTGGGCCACCATCGAATCAGGCCAGCCCTGGTCTGCGCTGGTGAAGAACCGCCGCAAGAACGGCGACCACTACTGGGTGCTTGCCAACGCCACGCCCCTGCAGCGCGATGGGCACATCGTGGGTTACCTGTCGGTGCGCATCGCAGCCGGCGCAGAACGCGTGGCACAGGCCGAGCAGCTGTACGCCCGCATGCGGGAAGAAGTGGCGCAGGGCCGCGTGCAAACCGGTCTGAAGCGCGGGTTGATGGTTCGGTGCGACGTTGTCGGTCGCGCCGCCCAGGCCGCCAGTGCGGCGCTGCAGCGCACCGGCACCCATGGCGCGCTGGCTCTGGCTGCGGTGCTGGCCGGTGCGGCCGTGGCCAGTTTCACCACGGCCGTGGTGTGGGTGCCTGCGGCGATCGGGCTGGCGCTGGTGGCCCAGGCGCTGCAACGCCGCGTGGTGGAAGCCCCCCTGCGCGCGGTGCTGACCGACGCGCGCCAGCTCGCCGCAGGCGACCTGGCGCATGAAGTCGCGGTGGACGCCAGCGGCCTGCCAGGGGAATTGCAGGGCGCGCTGGCACAGCTGGCGGTGAACCTGCGCAGTGTGATTGGCGACGTGACCACGCAGGCTGCGAACCTGCGCACCGCGGTGGCCGAGATCGCCGCCGGCAACCAGGACCTTTCGTCGCGCACCGAAGCCCAGGCCAGCAGCCTGGAAGAGACAGCGGCGTCGATGGAGGAAATCACCGGCACCGTCAAGCAGAGCGCGGCCTCGGCTTCTGCGGGCTCGCGCCTGGCTGGCGAGGCTTCGGAGATTGCCGGCCACAGCCACGAAGCCGTGCTCGGCGTGGTGCAGGCCATGAATGCCATCACCGACTCATCCAAGCGCATCGGCGACATCATCCACGTCATCGAAGGTGTGGCCTTCCAGACCAACATCCTGGCGCTGAACGCAGCCGTCGAAGCGGCACGTGCCGGCGAGGCCGGACGCGGCTTCGCGGTGGTGGCTTCAGAAGTGCGCAGCCTGGCGCAACGCACGGCCGAGGCGGCGCGCGAGATCAAGCAGCTGATCACCGTCAGCGGTGAACGCGTGGAGGCCGGCAGCCGCCAGACCCAGACCGCGCAGGCGCGCATGCAGCAGGTGCTGCAGAGCGTGGGCCAGGTGAGCACGCTGCTGGGCGAGGTGAGCACCGCCGCGCATGAACAGCAGCAGGGCGTGAGCCAGGTCAACGAAGCGGTGACGCACATGGACGGCATCACGCAGCAGAACGCGGCCATGGTGGAAGAACTTGCTGCCGCTGCGCAGGCGCTGAACGGCCAGGTGCAAAGCGTCAACGACACGCTGCGCCTCTTTCGCCTGCGCGCGGG
>JBBSCV010000088.1:0-11862 GCA_038249925.1 Burkholderiales bacterium | reverse complement strand
CTGATGCTCACGAACCAGCACGCCGTGCGCGAGCACCGCCACGCCTTGGGTGTGCGGCCGGTCTACAAGCGGGTGGACACCTGTGCTGCCGAGTTCGCCACGCAGACGGCCTACATGTATTCAACCTACGAAGAAGAGTGCGAGGCCGAGCCCACCACGCGCAAGAAGATCATGGTGCTGGGCGGTGGGCCCAACCGCATCGGGCAGGGCATCGAGTTCGACTACTGTTGCGTGCACGCAGCGCTGGCAATGCGCGAAGACGGCTACGAGACCATCATGGTCAACTGCAACCCCGAGACGGTGTCGACCGACTACGACATCAGCGACCGTCTCTACTTCGAGCCGGTGACGCTGGAAGACGTGCTCGAGATCGTCGCGAAAGAGCAGCCGCTGGGTGTCATCGTGCAGTACGGCGGCCAGACGCCCTTGAAGCTGGCGCTCGATCTCGAACGCTGCGGCGTGCCCATCATCGGCACCAGCCCCGACAGTATCGACATGGCCGAAGACCGGGAGCGTTTCCAGAAGCTGCTGCATGAGCTTGGCCTGAAGCAGCCACCCAACCGCACCGCGCGCACCGAAGAGCAGGCGCTCGTGCTGGCGCAGGAGATCGGCTACCCGCTGGTGGTGCGCCCGAGCTACGTGCTGGGCGGCCGCGCGATGGAGATCGTGCACGGCGACAAGGACCTGAACCGCTACATGCGCGAAGCCGTGCAGGTCAGCGAAAAGAGCCCGGTGCTGCTGGACCGCTTCCTGGACGACGCCATCGAGGTCGACGTCGACTGCATCGCCGACACCACCGGCGCGGTGATGATCGGCGCCATCATGGAACACGTCGAAGCCGCCGGCATCCACAGCGGCGACTCGGCCTGCTCGCTGCCGCCCTACACGCTGAGCCAAGCGCTGCAGGACGAGATGCGCCGCCAGGCCACCGTGATGGCCCGCGCGCTGAAAGTGGTGGGACTGATGAACACGCAGTTCGCCGTTCAGGGCGAGGGCGATGACGCGGTGGTCTATGTGCTGGAAGTGAACCCCCGTGCCAGCCGCACCGTGCCTTATGTGAGCAAGGCAACCGGGCAGTCGCTGGCCAAGATCGCGGCACGCTGCATGGCCGGGCAGACGCTGGCCTCGCAGACCAGCGCCGACGGCCGCGCCCCGCGTGAGGTCATTCCCCCGTACTTCAGCATCAAGGAAGCGGTGTTTCCCTTCAACAAGTTCCCCGGCGTGGACCCCATCCTCGGGCCCGAGATGCGCAGCACCGGTGAGGTGATGGGGGTGGGCAGGAGTTTTGGCGAGGCCATGCTGAAGAGTCAGCTCGGCGCAGGTTCGCGTCTGCCCGAGAAGGGCACGGTGGTCATCACCGTGAAGAACAGCGACAAGGCCCGGGCCATCGTCGTGGCGCGTGATCTGGTGGCGCTGGGCTACCAGGTGGTGGCCACCCGGGGCACGGCGGCGGCCTTCACCGACGCCGGGATACCAGTGCGCGTGGTGAACAAGGTCAAGGATGGGCGGCCGCACATTGCCGACATGGTGAAAGCCGGCGAAATTCAGCTCGTCTACACCACGGTGGACGAAACGCGCACGGCAATTGCCGATTCGCGCTACATCCGCACCGCGGCGCTGGCCCACCGCATCACCTACTACACCACCATGGCCGGCGCCGAAGCGGCCACCGAGGCCTTGAAACACCAGGACAGCTTGACGGTGGTCTCGTTGCAGGAGATGCACACGCAATTGCGGGTAGAACTGCACTAGACTCGGAACTTCGTCGTCCGCCGCAGGCTGCCCCACAGGGGGCCCCTGCGGCGGATTCACTTTCGCCTATTGCAAGTGGTTCTCATGGTCACCATCCCCCTCACGCGTCGCGGCGCCGAACTGCTGAAGAGCGAACTGCACCGGCTGAAGTCCGTGGAACGGCATGCCGTGATCCAGGCCATCAGCGAGGCGCGCGCTCAGGGCGATTTGTCCGAAAACGCCGAATACGACGCCGCGAAGGACAAGCAGGGCTTCATCGAGGGCCGCATCAAGGAAATTGAGTCCAAGCTGGCCGCGGCACAGATCATCGAGCCCGGCACGCTGGACGCCGGGGGCAAGGTGGTTTTCGGCACGACGGTCGAGCTAGAAGACGAAGGCAGCGGCGCCAAGGTCACCTACCAGATCGTCGGTGACGATGAGGCGGACCTGAAGCAGGGGCTGGTCTCCATCAGCAGCCCGATCGCGCGCGCGCTCATCGGCAAGGAAGCAGGCGACGTGGCCGAGGTGCAGGCCCCGGGCGGTTTGCGCCGCTGGGAAATCGTGGACGTTCGCTACGTCTGATGCCGCTGCTGCTCGAGCGAACGCGGCTTCTGCTGCCCGGCTTGTGGGCTGGTTGGTTGTTCTGTGTAGCCTTGCTGGCCACGCCGGCGGTGTTTGCCCAGCTCAGCGGCGTAGAGGCTGGCCGCCTGGTAGGGCGCATGCTGGCGCAAGATGCCTACACGAGCCTGGGCCTGGGCGTGGTGCTGCTGACACTTGAACGGCTGGCTGCGCGGAAAGCTGTCCAGGCGGGTCGAGGGCCCCAGTTCAGCATCGGCATGGTGCTGGCTATGGGCGCCTTGTTCTGCACGGTCGCAGGTTACTTCGGCATCCAGCCTTTGATGCCCGCGGCGCGGGCGGGCGAGGGCAGCTTGAGTTTCGGCCAGCTCCATGCGGCCAGCGCCGCGTTCTTCGTCCTCAAGGGGCTGCTGGTGCTGGCCCTCGCCTGGCGCGCCACCGCCGGGCCATCGACTACTGCGCCTGCGCCTTCTTCTTGACGCTGGTGACCCGTTTCTTCACGCGCTTGATGCTGCCGCCGGCCGTGACGCGTTCGTTCCCGAAGACCTTGACCTTCTTCACCGTGGCGCGGTGGTTGCCGCTCTTCGAGAAGCTGACCAGTTTCACGGTGCGAGGCCCTGGTTGGCGGTCTTCGCGAGGCGCGCTTTCTTTGGGTGGGATGGGCCGCCACAACACCAGCAGCTTGCCGATGTGCTGAATGGGGGCCGCATTCAACTTGTCGGCCAGCGTGGCCAGCATGGCTTCGCGCACCGGGCGGTCATCGGAGAAGACCCGCACCTTGATGAGTCCGTGCGCGCTCAACGCCGCATCGATTTCCTTTTCGACGCCGGGCGTGAGCCCGTCGCCGCCGATCATGACGACGGGGTCCAGGTGATGGGCTTCGGAGCGGTGCTCCTTGCGTTGGGCAGGGGAAAGCTGAATGGCGGTCATGCCCGTATTATCGAACGCGAATGAAGATAGACAGCAAGAGCAAGAAGATCAACAAGGCGTGGCTGCACGACCACGCCAACGACACCTACGTCAAGCTTGCTCAGCGCGAGGGCTACCGCGCACGCGCTGCCTACAAGCTGAAGGAGATCGACGAGATGCTGCGCCTGTTCCGCCCCGGGCAAGTGGTGGTGGACCTGGGCGCTTCGCCCGGCGCCTGGAGCCAGTACCTGCGCCGCCGCTTCGCCCCGGAAGGCGCAGCGGCAGGTGAGTTGCGCGGCACCATCATCGCGCTGGACGTGCTCGACTTCGAGCCCATCGAAGGCGTGCACTTCATCCAGGGTGACTTCCGCGAGGAAGCCGTGGCTCGACAGCTGCACGACGCGCTCGGCGGCCAGCCGGTGGACGTGGTGGTGTCGGACATGGCGCCCAACCTCTCCGGCATCGAGGTGACCGACACCGCACGCATCGAGCATCTGGTGGAACTGGCCGTCGACTTTGCGGTCCACCATCTGCGACCGGACGGCGCGCTCGTGTGCAAGTGTTTTCACGGCAGCGGCTACAACACCCTGACGACCCTGTTTCGGCACACCTTCCGCACCGTCAAGTCGATCAAGCCCAAGGCCTCGCGCGACAAGTCCTCAGAGACCTTTCTCGTCGGTGTGGGACTGAAAGCCCGCTAACCTGCAGCGCAGTTACGGGGCAAGCCCTCGCAGCCGTGCATCAGACACCCTTTCCACCCTTTTCCCCCTGCAGCACAACGCCTTGCCAGACGTCCTCATACCCTTGACTGCCCTAGAATCATCCCAACATACCGTGGAATGCGCCGGGTCGACTCCGACCCGCCGTGCCGCTGAACTGGAAAAGGAGCCGCGGTGAACAATCAATGGTTTTCGAAGGTCGCCGTGTGGTTGGTGATCGCTTTGGTGCTCTTCACTGTCTTCAAGCAGTTCGACCGCAGCACCACTCAAGGCAACCAGGTCGGCTATTCTGACTTTCTGGAAGAGGTGCGCGCCAAGCGCATCAAGTCAGTGACGCTGCAGGAAAGCCCCGGCGGCGGCACCGAAATCATGGCTGTCACTGCTGACGACAAGCGTCTGCGCAGCACGGCGACCTACCTTGACCGCGGTCTGGTGGGCGACCTCATCTCCAACAACGTCAAGTTCGACGTGCGCCCGCGTGAAGAGCCCAGTCTGCTGATGAGCATCTTGGTCAGCTGGGGTCCGATGCTTCTGCTGATCGGCGTGTGGATCTACTTCATGCGCCAGATGCAGGGTGGCGGCAAGGGTGGTGCTTTCAGCTTCGGCAAGAGCAAGGCGCGCTTGCTGGACGAAGCCAACAACACCACCACCTTCCAGGACGTCGCCGGCTGCGACGAGGCCAAGGAAGAGGTCAAGGAACTGGTCGACTTCCTCAAAGACCCGCAGAAGTTCCAGAAACTTGGCGGACGTATCCCGCGCGGTGTGTTGCTGGTCGGGCCTCCCGGCACCGGCAAGACCCTGCTGGCCAAAGCCATTGCGGGCGAGGCCAAGGTGCCTTTCTTTGCGATCAGCGGCTCTGACTTCGTGGAAATGTTCGTTGGTGTCGGCGCAGCCCGTGTGCGCGACATGTTCGAGCAGGCGAAGAAAAGCTCGCCTTGCATCATCTTCATCGACGAGATCGACGCCGTGGGTCGTCACCGCGGTGCCGGCTTGGGCGGCGGCAACGACGAGCGCGAGCAGACCTTGAACCAGATGCTGGTCGAGATGGATGGCTTCGAGACCAACCTCGGTGTCATCGTGATGGCAGCCACCAACCGGCCTGACATCCTCGACCCTGCGCTGTTGCGTCCGGGCCGCTTCGACCGCCAGGTTTACGTGACACTGCCCGATGTTCGTGGCCGCGAGCAGATCCTCAATGTGCACATGCGCAAGGTGCCGGTGGGGCAGGACATCCGCGCCGACATCCTGGCACGGGGCACGCCGGGCTTCAGCGGTGCCGATCTTGCCAACCTGGTCAACGAGGCGGCGTTGTTCGCCGCACGCCGCAACGGGCGGGTGGTCGAGATGCTCGACTTCGAGAAGGCCAAAGACAAGATCATGATGGGCCCCGAGCGCAAGTCCATGGTCATGCCCGAGGACGAGCGCAAGAACACGGCTTACCACGAGGCTGGCCACGCGCTTGTGGCGCGCCTGATGCCCAAGACCGATCCGGTGCACAAGGTCACGGTCATTCCGCGTGGCCGCGCCTTGGGCGTGACCATGCAGTTGCCGGAGGGTGATCGCTACAGCATGGACAAGGAGCGCATGCTCAGCACCATCAGCGTGCTCTTCGGTGGCCGCATCGCCGAAGAAGTGTTCATGAACCAGATGACTACTGGCGCCAGCAACGATTTTGAGCGCGCAACGTCCATCGCCCGCGACATGGTCACGCGTTACGGCATGACCGACGAGCTCGGTCCGATGGTTTACGCCGAAAACGAGGGTGAAGTGTTCCTGGGCCGCAGCGTGACCAAGACCACCAGCATGTCGGAGGACACGATGCGCAAGGTGGACGGCGTCATCCGCCGCATCATCGACGAGCAGTACACCATTGCCCGCAAGCACATCGAAGACAACAAGGACAAGATGCACTCGATGGCGCAGGCGCTTCTCGAATGGGAAACCATCGATGCCGATCAGATCGACGACATCATGGCCGGCAAGCCCCCCCGCGCCCCCAAGGACTGGACTCCGTCGTCGACCAAGCCGCCTAGCGGGCCTTCTTCCAGCGTTGGCACCGACAGCGCGCCGGCCGCTGCCTGAAGCGGCAGGCATCTCGATACTCAAGCGGGGCTGCGGCCCCGCTTTCCGTTGGGGCCCCGCATCCATGAGTGCCTACTGGCAGTTCCGGCCGTTCTGGCAGACCACGCGCTTTCGCATCAGCTTGGCGCGGCCGCTGGTGATGGGCATCGTGAATGTCACGCCCGATTCCTTCGCTGATGGTGGTCACCACGACAGCGTGGCGGCGGCACTGGCGCATTGCGAAAAGCTGGTCTTAGAGGGCGCCGACCTCTTGGATGTCGGCGGAGAATCCACCCGGCCCGGCGCGCGCGCACCCGACAGTGACGAAGAGATGGCCCGTGTGCTTCCCGTCATTGCCGAAGCATTGCACCTGGGTGTGCCGCTGTCCGTTGACACCAGCAACCCGGAATTGATGCGGCGCGCCCTGGACCTCGGTGTCGACATCGTCAATGACGTTCGCGCGCTGCAACGGGCGGAAGCCCTGGCCTGCGTGGCGGCGCATCCGGATGCCGGGGTCTGCCTGATGCACATGCGTGGCGAGCCCGACACCATGCACGAGAATGCCGACTACGGCGACGTGGTCACCGAAGTGGCGGCTTTCCTCGTTCAGCGCTTGCGCGTGCTGGAAGCGGCTGGCATTGCTGCAGAACGCGTGGTTCTCGATCCTGGCATCGGCTTTGCGAAGACCCCCGAACACAATGTGGCCCTGCTGAAACGGCAGGCCGAGCTCTGCTGCAGCCTGCCGCGTCCGCTGCTGGTGGGCTGGTCGCGCAAGGGCACGCTGGGCCTCATCACCGGCCGCCCGGTGGGTGAGCGCCTGGCTGCCAGTGTCGCCGCGGCTCTGGTCGCTGTGGACCGAGGCGCAGCCATCGTGCGGGTGCACGACGTGGCCGCGACCGTGGACGCCTTGAAGGTGTGGCAGGCCGTTGCGCCCGCAACCATGGCCACCACTGCACCCAAACCTGCACCCACACAGACCGTCCGCTGAGCAAGTCGAAGCACAAGCGCCCATCGGAGGGTGCGAGCCTGGCCCCGAAGCAGCAGAGAATTCGGCCCCGAAGGAGATGACAAAAATGAGCAGAACGTATTTCGGCACCGACGGCATTCGCGGCACGGTGGGCCAAAGTCCCATCACACCTGATTTCATGCTGCGGCTAGGTCATGCGGTGGGTCAGGTGCTGCGCCGCAACCAGTCCCAATCTGCGGTGTTGATCGGCAAGGACACGCGCATCTCGGGCTACATGCTGGAGTCCTCGCTCGAGGCCGGTTTCGCGTCCGCGGGTGTCGATGTGTTGCTCAGCGGTCCGCTGCCCACGCCTGGGGTGGCCTACCTCACGCGCGCCTTGCGGCTGGACCTGGGCGTGGTCATCAGCGCCTCGCACAACGCCTATGCCGACAACGGGGTCAAGTTCTTTTCGGCGCGTGGCGAGAAGCTGCCCGACGCGTGGGAACTGTCGGTCGAGGCCGAACTGCAGCGCGAGCCGCAATGGGCCGATTCATCCCGCCTGGGCAAGGCGCGCCGTCTGGAAGACGCCAGCGGCCGGTATATCGAGTTCTGCAAGAGCACCGTGCCGCACGCGCTGTCGCTGCGCGGCATGAAGATCGTGGTCGATGCGGCCCACGGTGCCGCTTACCACGTGGCACCCGATGTTTTTCATGAACTCGGCGCCACCGTCGTGAAGATCGGCTGCTCGCCCGACGGCCTGAACATCAACGACGGCTTCGGCGCCACCGCCCCGCAGGCTCTGGTGGCGGCAGTGGCCGAGCACCGTGCAGACTATGGCGTGGCACTGGACGGCGACGCCGACAGGCTGCAGCTGGTGGACGCCCAGGGGCGCCTCTACAACGGCGACGAGTTGCTCTATGTCATCGCCATGGACAGGCTGGCGCAACGCCAGCCTGTGCCCGGCGTGGTGGGCACGCTGATGACCAACGTGGCCATCGAGCAGGCGTTGAAACGCCAAGGTGTGCCTCTGGTGCGCGCCAAAGTCGGCGACCGCTATGTCCTGGAAGAGCTTGCAGCGCGCGGCTGGCAACTCGGCGGTGAAAGCTCGGGTCACCTGCTGGCGCTGGACCGTCACACCACGGGTGATGGCATCGTCAGCGCGCTTCAGGTGCTGCAGGCGGTACGCAGCAGCGGCAAGACGCTGGCGGCGCTGCTGGAGGGCGTTTCACTCTTCCCGCAGACGATGATCAACGTGCGCTTGCGTGCCGGCAGCGACTGGAAGACGAACGCGGCCCTGACCGACGCACAGAGCAACGCGCAGCGTGAGTTGGGCGAGGCCGGGCGGGTGTTGATACGCGCATCAGGCACCGAGCCCGTGCTGCGGGTGATGGTCGAAGCCCGCGATGCGGCGCTCGGCCGGCGCTGCGCGGAGCGCATGGCCGAGGCTGCAGCTGCGGGTTGAGCGACTGCCTCAGCGGCGCGGCGGCATCAGCACCTTGTCGATGATGTGCACCACGCCGTTGGTCGCGGCCACGTCAGCCTGCGTCACCACGGCGTCTTCCACAGTCACGAAGGTGCCAGCGCGTGCCACGCCAAGGTTGGCGCCTTGCACCGACTTGACGTTGCCTGTCTTGACGTCGGCAGCCATCACTTTGCCCGGCACCACGTGGTAAGTCAGCACCGAGCGCAGCAGTTCCTTGTTCGCGGCCAGTTCGGCCATGGTCTTCGCCGGCACAGCCTTGAACGCCTCGTCGCTGGGCGCAAACACCGTGAAAGGCCCCGCACCACTCAGGGTCTCGGCCAGGCCAGCTTCGACGATCAACTTGTTCAGGGTCGAAAGCTGCGGCGTGCGGGCCGCAGTCTCGGCAATGGTGGCAGGCGGCGGCGTGGTAGCGCAGCCCACCAGGGCGGCCAGGGCCAGTGCAGCGGGCGTGACGAGCAAGGTTCTGCGGAAGATTGTCATGAGCGGGTGCTCCAATTGAGTGTGAGGGACGATGCGCGAGGCTAGGTGGCATCGATGACCGATTCGTGACGGTGTTGCTGGCGTGTCATCACATTGCAACGCGGCTGCCGGCTGTCACGCTCGTGTCATGGCCGCTCCCTAGAGTGCACGGCGTTGACAACTCCTGCACATACCGAGGTCCACCGATGAATTTTCTCCGCCGTGCCACGCTTGCCGCCGCTGCCACTCTCTTCGTGAGCAGCGCTTTCGCTCAGGACGTGACGGGTGCTGGCGCGTCCTTCCCCGCACCGGTCTACGCCAAGTGGGCCGATGCTTACAACAAGGCCACCGGTGCTCGCATCAACTACCAATCGGTAGGGTCGGGCGCCGGCATCCGCCAGATTCGTGGCAAGACTGTCGACTTCGGTGCCACTGACGCCCCGCTGACCGACGCCGACCTGGTCAAGGACGGGATGATTCAGTTCCCCACCGTCATTGGCGGCGTCGTGCCGGTGGTGAACATCAAGGGCATCGCGCCCGGCCAGTTGCGCATGACCGGGCAGGTTCTGGGCGATATCTATCTGGGCAAGATCACCCGTTGGAACGACCCTGCGCTGGTGGCACTGAACCCCGGCGTTCCGCTGCCGGATGTGGCCATCGCGCCCGTGCGCCGCGCCGACGGCTCGGGCACGACGTTCTTGTTCACGAATTACCTGTCCAAGGTCAACGCCGAGTGGAAGTCCAAGGTCGGCGAGGGCACTGCGGTGAACTGGCCGGTCGGCGCGGGCGGCAAGGGCAACGAAGGTGTATCCGCGTTCACGATGCGACTGCCGAACGCCATAGGCTATGTCGAATACGCCTACGCCAAGCAGAACAAGATGAGCTACGTGCTGATGCGCAACAAGGACGGCAACTTCGTGAAGCCCGACGACACCGCGTTCAAGGAGGCTGCAGCCGGCGCAGATTGGCAAAAGTCATTCTTCCAGGTACTGACGGACCAGCCGGGCAAGAACAGCTGGCCCATCACCGGCGCCACCTTCATCCTCATGCACAAGCTGCAGGACAAGCCGGCGACGGCGACGAACGTTTTGAAGTTCTTCGACTGGGCCTACGCCAATGGCGACAAGATGGCCGATGACCTGGACTACGTGCCGCTGCCCCCGGCGGTGAAGGACATGGTTCGCAAGCAGTGGGCTGACAACCTGAAGGACGCTGCCGGCAAGCCCATCGCCTTGAAGTGACGCTGGCCTTCAAGTGACCCTGCCTCCGGGCGGCTCGCCAGCCGCCCGGTTGTCCACTCAGCGGAGGCCCCATGGCCGCTACACTCCCTGCCAGTCCTTATCCCGAAAAGAAAAAGATGGAGCGAGCCTCGCCGCTGGGCGATCCGCCAGGCCGTCGCAGGGTCTGGCCGTGGGCTGACACGGTCTTCTCGCTGCTGGCGCAGGGTGCCGCTTGGATTACCCTTCTGCTGCTGGTGGGCATCATCGTATCGCTCTTCGTTGGCGCGATGCCGGCGATACGCGAGTTCGGTCTCGGCTTTCTCGTTTCCACGGAATGGGACCCGGTCCAGCTGAAGTTTGGCGGCCTGGTGATGATCTACGGCACGCTGATGACGAGCTTCATTGCGCTGGTAATTGCGGTGCCGGTGAGTTTTGGCATCGCCGTCTTCCTCACCGAGCTGTCTCCGGGCTGGCTGAAGCGGCCGCTGGGTGTGGCCATCGAGTTGCTGGCAGCTGTGCCGTCCATCGTCTACGGCATGTGGGGCCTGCTGGTGTTCGGGCCCATCCTGGCCACCTACGTGCAGCAGCCACTGCAGGGTGCCTTCGGCGATGTGCCGGTGCTCGGCGCGCTGTTTTCGGGCCCGCCTGTGGGCATCGGCATCCTCTCGGCCGGCATCATCCTGGCCATCATGATCATTCCCTTCATTGCGGCGGTGATGCGGGATGTCTTCGAGACCACTCCCGCGTTGCTGAAGGAGTCAGCCTACGGCTTGGGGGCCACCACCTGGGAGGTGGTCTCGAAAGTGGTCTTGCCGTACACCAAGAGCGGTGTGGTGGGCGCCACGATGCTCGGCCTGGGTCGTGCCCTGGGCGAAACCATGGCCGTGACGTTCGTCATCGGCAACTTCAACCAGCTGGACAACCTCTCGCTGTTCCAAGCCGCCAACAGCATCACCTCGGCACTGGCCAACGAGTTCGCTGAAGCCAGCGAAGGCCTGCATCAGGCGGCGTTGATCTATCTCGGGCTGGTGCTGTTCTTCATCACGTTCGTGGTGCTGGCGCTGTCCAAGGTTCTGTTGAGCCAGCTTCGCCGCGGCGAAGGAAGCCGCACATGAACGCGTTCACCCACATGGACGCGCGCCGAACGGCGCTGCATCGCAAGCGCAAGCTCGTCAACGTGATCTCGTTGACCTTGGCGCTGGCAGCGATGGCCTTTGGCCTGTTCTGGCTCAGCTGGATCCTGTTCGAGACCATTCGCCTTGGCGTGGGCGGGCTCGCGTTGTCGGTCTTCACGGAGTCAACGCCGCCTCCGCTGGCAGAAACTGGCGGCTTGGCCAATGCCATCGTCGGCTCGGTGATGATGGTCAGTCTGGCCACGGCCCTGGGCACACCCATCGGCGTGATGGCAGGGGTTTATCTCGCAGAGTACGGCAAGCGTACGTGGCTGGGCGCTGTCACCGGCTTCATCAACGATATCCTGCTGTCGGCCCCGTCCATCGTCATCGGACTGTTCATCTACTCGGTGGTGGTGGCCACGACGAAGACCTTCTCCGGCTATGCCGGCGTGCTGGCTCTGGCGCTCATCGTCATCCCGGTGGTGGTGCGCACCACCGAGAATATGCTCAGCCTCATTCCGAACGCACTGCGCGAAGCGGCCTACGCGTTGGGCACGCCGAAGTGGAAGGTCATTGCGGCCGTGACCTTGAAGGCAGCGCGTGCGGGCGTGATCACCGGCATCCTGCTGGCGCTGGCTCGCAT
>JBBSCV010000087.1:0-11921 GCA_038249925.1 Burkholderiales bacterium | reverse complement strand
TACAGCCCGTCCGCGGTGAGCGTGGCTTGAAGGCAGGTGCGAAAAAGAGTTCGTGCCAGCACTGTAGGTGGACTCGGCGCGCTGCTCAATGGCGGCGCCGACGATCGTCACCGGCGCCTACGCCGCAAGCGTGCTACACCAGAGCGCGGCGCAAACCGTGAGCCTTCTCGAAGGGTGTTGATCGAGCATCCCGGTCGCCATCACTGACTACTCAACAGCGTCCGTCGCTGGGCTGGTGATGTATTGCGTCAAACGGTAGCCCGCGCCACGGACGGTTTCAATGAAACCCGCGCCGTGAGCCTGGGCCAGCGCTTCGCGCAGACGCTTGACATGCACGTCGACCGTGCGCTCTTCAATGAAGACATGGTCGCCCCAGACGCGGTCGAGCAATTGCGCGCGGCTGTGCACACGCTCGGGGTGGGTCATCAAGTAGTGCAACAGTCGAAACTCGGTCGGGCCGACCTTGACCTCGCGCACCACATCGACAACCCGGCGTGTCACCCGCCGTGTCGCCGGGTCGAGGCGCAGCCCGGCTATCTCCACCGCCGTGTCCAGCGCATCCGGGGCTTTGCGGCGCAGCACCGCACGAATGCGCGCCAGCAGCTCCTTCGTGGAAAAAGGTTTGGTCAGGTAGTCGTCGGCACCGGCGTCGAGCCCGGCAATCTTGTCGGCCTCGTCGTGGCGTGCGGTCAGCATGATCAGCGGCATGCCGCGCGTGCGGACATCGAGCCGCCAGCGTCGCGCCAGCTGCAGGCCCGATTGCCCGGGCAACATCCAGTCCAGCAGCACCAGGTCAGGCAATACGCGGTTGATGGCGCGCTGGGCCGCCTCGGCGTCCCCGGCGATCTCGACCTCAAAACCCGCATGGCGCAGGTTCAGTGCGATCAACTCCGAAATGGCCGGCTCGTCTTCCACCACCAATACACAACTCATGACACCCCTCCAGGCTTGTGGCTGCGCCGGAGCGGCGTGCATGCGCCGCAAGGCTTGATGCGGAACTCTAGGCGCGCTGGATGACAAACCCGTGAGAACGTTCGTGCGTTGCGCCAGAGGCGCTCGCTGGCCGGGTGGTCCAGCAGCCCCAACGGGCCAGTGCGTGTGTACACGTCGGGCTGAACGGCATGCGGCGTAGTCCGTATGGCTCATGGCCTGACCCGGTCAACACGCGGGCCGGTCATGCGACGGTCACCCAAGCCACTTAGCGTGCACGGTTCGCGCCACAGCCACGGTTCCCATTGTTCCCATGAGTCGCATTCGAGTCAGCGCGCCATACCGACGCCGCCTTACGCGGGGTCTTGCGAGCGGTTTTACTCTGCTGGAGCTGCTGGTGGTGATGGTCATCATCGGCCTGCTGGCGGGCTATGTCGGCCCCAAACTTTTTGGCCAGATCGGCAAGTCAGAACACAAGGTCACGCGAGCGCAGCTGGACGCGCTGCAGAAGTCGCTGGACCAGTACCGTATCGACACCGGCCGCTACCCCAGCACGCAGCAGGGCCTGGCGGTACTGGTCGCGCGCCCAGGCGATGAACCCAGATGGCAGGGCCCCTATTTGGCCAAGGCCGTGCCCAACGATCCCTGGAGCCGGCCTTACGTTTATCGCGCTCCAGGCCAGCATGGCGAATACGACCTGTATTCGCTGGGCCGCGATGGTGCGCCCGGTGGCGATGGCAGCGATGCCGACGTCACGAGTTGGTGAGCACCGTGCCCGAGTTTGTGGTGCAGGTGTCGGAGCCGGGGCAAGGCCACCGGCAACTGCGCGTGCAGGCCGAAAGTGCATTTGCCGTGGCGCAGGCGCTGGGGCTGCCGCCGGCCGCCATCCTCGACGTGCAACCGGCATGGCCACGCAGCCCCACCGGCGGCCGATTGAATTTGCGCTTGTTCAGCCAGGAACTGGCGCTGCTGCTGCAGTCGGGCATCCCGGTGCTGGAGGCGCTGGACACCCTGCGCGAGAAAGACCCGAATGCGGGTGGCCGATCAGCGCTGGACGCCGTCAGCGCGGCCCTGCGCGAAGGGCATTCGGTCAGCGAAGCCCTCTCCCGTGCCCCACAGAGCTTCAACCCCTTGTTCGTGGCCGTGGTGGCAGCCAGCGAGCGCAGCGGTCAGCTGGTGCGCGCGCTGCAGGACCATGCGGCCTACCTGGCCTGGAGCCAGGCCCTGCGCGGCAAGCTGGTGGCCGCCAGCATCTATCCGTTGATGCTGCTGGGCGCCGGTGGCGCGGTGGTGCTCTTTCTCCTGCTGTATGTGCTGCCGCGCTTTGCCAGCGTTTTCGACGCGCTGGGTGATGACGTGCCCGATGCCTCGATGGTGTTGATCGGCTTCGGCGTCTGGGCCGCGGCCCATCCGGTGTTGACAGGCGCGACGCTGCTGGCCGTGCCCGCGTGTGCGTTGCTGGCCTGGCACAGCCCGCCGCTGCGCAACGCGGCTTCGGCTTGGCTGTGGCGTGCACCGGCCATCGGGCCACGCTGGCGTGTCGTGGTTCTGGCACGGCTGTACCGCGGGCTGGCCCTGTTGCTGGGCGCCGGCGTGCCCGTGCCGGCGGCGCTGAAATTGCTGCACGGCGCCGTGGCCTTGCCACTGCGGCCCGCCTTGGTGGCCGCCACGGCAGCGGTGGTCAGCGGGCAGCGGCTGTCTGTGGCCTTGCAAGACCACGGCCTGGTCACGCCGGTGGCGCAGCGCATGGTGCGTGTCGGCGAAGGCAGTGGCGAGCTGGCTGTGATGCTGGAACGCGCCGCGACCTTTCACGATGAAGAGATATCGCGCCTGTCCGAGCTGATGGTGCGGGCCGTGAACCCCGCGCTGATGCTGGTGATGGGGGTGGTGATAGGGGGCATCGTGGTGCTGATGTACCTGCCCATCTTCTCGCTGATGGAACGCGTGCAGTGAACGCCGCCACGGGCACGCCCTGGCGGGTGGACTTCGAGGCCTGGCCGCCGGTGGAGGCAGCGCGGCACCGTGCCGTGCTGGCGCTGGACCCTGCCGGCCAGGCCAGCCTGCTGGCCGACCGTGCGCCAGACGCACTGCTGCTGGACGCGGTGGAAACACGCCTGGCGCGTGCTTTGGGCTGGCAGCGCTGCGAGCCCGAGCTCATCGACCACTGGCTGGCACAGGCCCAGGCCCAGGGCCGTGCGCTGGACGGCGTGGTGGCCTT
Organism: Burkholderiales bacterium; assembly: GCA_038249925.1. Taxonomy (GTDB): domain Bacteria; phylum Pseudomonadota; class Gammaproteobacteria; order Burkholderiales; family Burkholderiaceae_C; genus Rubrivivax. The sequence continues at coordinate 8,773 of JBBSCV010000087.1, read as the reverse complement.
GGCTGGTAACGCCCGCGAGGGCCTGCAGACGCCTGAGTTGACGCTCGCCGGCCTGGCCGGTGAAGGCAGCCCGGCGGTGCGCCTGCTCGACGCCGTGCTCTACGACGCGCTGAAAGACGGCGCCAGCGATGTGCATATCGAAACCCGCCACAACGGTGCCGAGGTGCGCATCCGCCTGGACGGCGTGATGCTGCCGCTGCGCCGTGTCGAAGGCCTGGCCGTGGCCGAGCAGATGGTCTCGCGCCTGAAGGTCATGGCTGAACTCGATATCGGCGAGCGCCGGCTGCCGCAGGACGGCCGTTTCAAGCTGCGCGCCCACGGTCGCGACATCGACTTCCGGGTCTCCATCATGCCCAGTGTGCATGGTGAAGACGCGGTGGTGCGGGTGCTCGATCGCGCCGCGGTCGAACAGGGCCGCGGCAGCCTGACGCTGGCCTCGCTGGGCTTTGCGCCAGCGCGCTGCGAGCAGATACGCACGCTGGCGCGCATGCCGCACGGCATGCTGCTGGTGACCGGGCCCACGGGCAGCGGCAAGACGACGACGCTGTACGCCGCCATCACCGAAGTCAACCAGGGCAGCGAGAAGATCATCACCATCGAAGACCCGGTGGAGTACGAGCTGGCGGGTGTCGTGCAGGTGCCGGTGAACGAACGCAAGGGCCTGACGTTTGCGCGCGGCCTGCGCTCCATCCTGCGTCACGACCCCGACCGTGTGCTGGTGGGCGAGATCCGCGACGCCGAAACGGCGCAGATCGCGGTGCAGGCTGCGTTGACCGGGCACCTGGTCTTCAGCACCGTGCATGCCAACCATGCCTTCGACGTCATCGGGCGTTTCATGCACATGGGGCTCGATCTCTACAACGTGGTCTCGGCGTTGAACGCGGTGCTGGCGCAGCGCCTGGTGCGGCGCCTGTGTGAACACTGCGCCGAGCCTGCAACAGCCAGCGCCGCGCAGCTGGCGCTGTTCGGTGATGTGGCAGGTGTAGATGTGGCAGGTGTTCATGCGGCAGGTCTTGCTGCGGAACCCGCGCGCGCGCTGCGGCTGCGCCGTGCCGTGGGTTGCGCGCATTGCCGCCACTCGGGCTACCGCGGGCGCCTGGCGGTGGCCGAAGTGCTGGTGCTGGACGACGAACTGCGTGACCTCATCGCTGCACGTGCGCCCATGCAGCGCATCAAGCAGGCGGCGCGCGATCGCGGCATGCAAAGGCTGCGCGGTGCTGCGCTGGCGCTGGTCAGCACCGGCGCCACCACCTTCGAAGAACTGGAGCGGGTGGTGTCGGATGGCTGAGGACATCTTGGTGCGTGCCAGGCCACTGTGGCGCCGTGCCGTTCTGCGGCTGCGGCCTCGCGTACTGCTGCTGGCCGCCGACGGCCTGTGGGACCCGGCCGGCGGCGGCACGGCGCACCGCGACTTCAGCGCCTGGTGCAGCGCACACCCCGGCTTGGCCTGCGAGTTGTGGGTGGGCGCCCTGGCGCTGGCCGACGTCGTGGGCGAAGACCCCGAAAGTGGCCCGGCGCTGAGCACCGACAGCGCCAGAACGGCGTGGGCGCGCCGTGTGCTGCACCACTACCACGGCGCGGCGGCGGCACTGTGGCCCATGTTGCCCTGGCAGGCTCGTGGTGCGTGGGGGGCGAGCGCCTTGCGCGGTATCAGCCTGGATGAGCTGCAGGCCCAGGCCCGGCCTCACGCGGTGGTGCTGCGGGCGGTGCGCCCCCTGTGGCCGCGCCTTCTGGACAAGCTGCTGGCGCAGCAGCCCGGGTTGCGCCGCGAGCCCCACGGTCAGGCTTGGCTGGTCGAGGCCCACGGGGATGTGGCGATGCTGACCCGAGTGGGCCTTTCTCAAGGCCTTATCACCTCGGTGCAGCGGCGCCGCCTGCAGGCTCCTTGGGCGCCTGCGATGCAGCGCTTGCTGGACGAAGAAACGCAGGCGGCGACCGAGCGCAAAACCAGGCCAATGCTGCTGTGGCTGGGCTCGCCCCCGCACGTTGCACTGCCGCTGCAGCTTGATCTCAGCCTGGGGCCGCCCTATCGCGAAGTGTTGCCTGTGGGCGCTGGGCGTGGGCCTGATTTCCTGCGGCCAACGCCGCAGCCGGGTCTGCTCAGCTGGGCCTGGCTGGGCACCTGTGTCGCCGCGCTGGTGCTGGCCGCCGGCGATGCCCATGAGGCCTGGGCTGCGCGTGTCCAAGCCCATGTGCAGGCCTTGGCAGTGCCCGCAGAACCGCTGCAGCGCGCCAGCGCGCCAGCTGTGGACCCAGTGCTGCTGGCGCTGATGCAGCGGCTGCATCACCCCTGGCGGGCGGTGTTCCTGGCCAGTGAAACGCCCGCCTTGGCCGGTTTGCGCTGGGTGGCGCTGGATCACCGCGCTGGGGCTGAAGTGCGCTTGCAGGGCGTGGCCAGCGACGCCGCCCAGGTGCAGCAAGTCGCGGCCGCGCTGCGTCAGATGCCGGCCTGGCCGCAGGTGTTGGTGGCGCGCCTGGAGGCCCAGCCCCAAGGGTCAGCGCTGGCCTTCGAGATCGTGGCCCAACTGCGCGAGACTGCGCCATGAAACTGGCCCGCGGCGTGGCATCGGCCTGGCCTGGCATGGCTGGCCTGGCAGCGTTGGCCTTGGCAGCCGTACTGGTGGTGCTGGTAACGCCGCGCTGGCAGCAAGAGGCCGAGGCGCGGCTGCTTGTACTGAGCCGAACCACGGCGGAGCGCGCGCCGATTGCAGTCAAACCTGCGCCCACCAGCACCGCCGAAGTGGCAGCCTCGGCGTGGCCGTCAGCCACCGCTTCGCCGCGCCGTGCGGCAGCGCTCAGCGCGCTGGCGCGCCGCCAAGGCCTGGAGCTTTTGCAGGTGCGTGAGCAGCAGGCCTTCGCTTCGCACCTGCAACTGGCCATGAACGGCCGCGCCAGCTACCCGGCACTGCGCGGCTTTGTTGAGCGTGCCCTGGCCCAGGACCCGGCCCTGGTGCTGGACCGTATGCGCCTGCAGCGCACAGAGGCCGAGGCCACCGTGGTGGAGTTTGAGTTGCAGTGGACGCTGCTGCACCGCTCGAGCCCCGGTCGTGGGCCCGGGCCCGCCGGTGCTGCCGACTTGCGAGTTGACACGAGGCCACGGCCATGACACCAAGCGTGACACCGCCCCGCGTTCCGATGATGCGGCCAGCCCTGCGTTGGGCGCTGATCGCCGCGGGCTGCGCCGCTGGAATCGTCGCCTGGTTGCCCGAAGACGAAGTCGCGGTTGCGGTGCCCACACGCGCTGGTGCGACCCGCATCAAGGCGGGGTTCGCATCATCTGCGGCGGCCTCAGCCCCCACCACCTCCGCCGCTGCTGCGTCTGCGGATGTCGCACCGGACCAATCGGCGGACTCAGCCGAGTCGGCCAGATCAAGCCAAGCCAGCAATGCCGGCTGGCCGCCGCTGTCACGCGCCGCCCAGGCGGCCTGGGTGCCGCTGCCACCACCACCACGCGCCCAGGCGCCGGCAGTGGTCGCGTCTGTAGCAGCGCCAGAGCCCACACCGAGTTTTCCTTACCAGTGGATCGGCGAGATCGACGAAGCCGGCCAGGTGCGTGTGTTCCTGGTCGATGCGCAGCGGCTGTGGGCTGTGGCGCCCGGCGAGACGGTCGCGCCGGGCTGGCGTGTCGACACCATCAGCGCCGGCAGCCTGCAGCTCACCTGGCTGGCCACTGGCGCCGTGGTGCAGCTGGCCGCGCGCCCCTGAACGGCTGGCTTCTGCGCAGCGCCTGTCAACACCTACCTCTCAAGCTTCCGCCCCCATGCCTCGCCATCGCACCGCCTCACTTTCACCTTTACGCGCTCGTGCCGCCGGCCTCGGCGCCCAGCGGGCGTGGGGGCTGGGGCTGTCCGCGCTGCTGTGGCTGGCTCTGGCCGGCTGCGCGACCACCGTGGTTGACGAGGCCGAACAGCTGTCCTTGGCCGGCCGCTACGAAGAAGCCTTGGTCACGCTGGACGAGGCGCTGGCGCGGCGCCCTGACGACGCCAGCCTGCGCACCGCCTACAGCCGCCAGCGCGACCGCGTCATCGTGCACCTGGGCGCGCAGGCCGAGCTGGCTCTGGGCGGCGCACGCCTGGACGAAGCCGAAGAACTGCTGGCGCGCGCGCAGCGCCTGGCGCCGCGTCAACCGCGGGTGTTGAACCTGGCGTTGGCACTGGCGCAAGCGCGTGCCGCGCAGCAGCGTGTCGCCGCGCCCGATGCGCAAAACACTCCAGCCGTGGCCGCTGCAGGCGCCGCTTCGACACTCGGCCCGGCCTTCCAGAAGACCGTCAGCATCGAGTTCCGCGAAGCGCCGCTGCGCCAGGTGTTCGAAGCGCTGGCACGCACCAGTGGCGTCAACTTCGTCTTCGACAAGGACGTGCGCAGCGACGTGCGCATCACTGTCTTCCTGCGCCAGGTCAGCCTGGACGAGGCCATGCGCGTCATCCTGGCCACGCAGCAGCTCGACCGCAAGCTGCTCAACGGCCACACCGTGTTGATCTATCCCAACACGGCGCCCAAACAGCGTGAACACCAGGAGCTGATCACGCGCAGCCTCTACCTCGTCAACGCCGACCCGAAACAAGCCTTGAACCTGGTGCGCGTGATGACCAAGACGCGTGACCTGCATGTGGACGAGCGCCTGAACGCGCTGGTGGTGCGTGACACCCCCGAGGTGGTGAACCAGATCGAACGCCTGCTGGCCACCATCGACCTCGCCGAGCCCGAGGTGATGCTGGCCGTCGAGGTGCTGGAGGTGTCTTCCGACCGCCTCGACGAGCTGGGCCTGGGCTGGCCCACCAGCATCGGCCTGGGCGTGCTGGGCGGCGGGGCCACCGTGCCGCTGAGCACGCCACTGGGCGGCACGGGCTTTCGTGGCCTGGTGGCCAACCCGGCGCTGACGGCCACGCTGCGCGGCATCAGCGGCAATGCCAACCTGCTGGCCAACCCGACCATCCGTGCGCGCAACCGCGAAAAGGCCAAGGTGCAGATCGGCGAGCGCCTGCCGGTGTTCACCACCGCAGCGGTGGCCAACGCCGGGGTGTCGGCCTCGGTCAGCTACATCGACGTGGGCTTGAAGCTGGATGTCGAACCCAGCGTGCAGCTGGATGGCGAGGTCATCATCAAGGTGGCGCTGGAGGTCAGCAATCTGCTGCGCCAGGTGGACGGCCCCGCCGGCTCGGCCGCCAGGGCCTACGAGGTGGGAACACGCATGACCACGACCTCGCTGCGCCTGAAAGACGGCCAGACGCAGGTGCTGGCCGGTCTCATCAACGACCAGGACCGGCAGAGCGCCGCCGGCCTGCCCGGGGTCTCGCGCCTGCCGCTGCTGGGCCGGCTCTTCGGCGTGCAGCGCGACGAGCGCTACAAGACCGAGATCGTCATGCTGATCACGCCGCGCATCGTGCGTAACCTTCAGCCCCCCGACGTGCAGGCGGCCACGCTGGCTTCGGGCACCGACAACCAGCCGGGCGCGTTGCCGCTGCGCCTGGGTGCGGATGCGCGCGCCGGTGTGGGTGCCGGTATGAGTGCCGGCCGCGCCGCGCGTGGTGCAGCAGGGGCCACTGGCGCTGAAGCTGCGCAGCCGGCGGCGGGCCTGCTGCTGGCGGCCAGCGAGCGTGCGGCCGTGGGCGGCACGCTGGTGGTGACGCTGAACAACCGCAGCGGCCAGACGACCAGTGGCGAGCTGCTCTACGACGCCACCTTGCTGCAGCCTGCCCACACGCCGCCTGGCGCAGCACCGGGGCGCTTGCCGTTTGCCATGGCGGCGGCGGCCGAGGCTGCCTTTGTGCTGCGCGTGCTGCCGGCGGCGGCCGGGCAGCGTGTCGTGGTGCAGGCCAACGCCGACGCGCCCGTGGTCGGTGAAGCGGCGGTGCAGGTGGACGATGCCGGAGCGCCCAAGTGAAACGTTGGCGGCGCGGCTTCACGCTCATCGAGATGGTGGTGGTGCTGGCCATCGTGGCCATCCTGGCAATGGCCGCGCAGCCGCTGCACGAACTGGCCCTGCGCCGCACCCAGGAAGCCGCGTTGCGCCTGGCCTTGCGCGAGCTTCGCAACGCCATCGACGAACACCGCGCTGCCGTGTTGCAGCGCCGGGTGGCGCCTGGAGAGGACGGCTCGCTCTACCCGCCCAGTCTCTTGAGCCTGGTGCAGGGCGTTGCGGTGCTGGACGAGCAGGGCCAGCCGACCACGCAGCGGCTCTATCTGCTGCGCAGGCTGCCGCGCGACCCCTTCGCCGAACCGCAGCTGCCGGCCCATCTGAGCTGGGGCCAGCGCGCGAGCACCAGCCCGCCCGACCACCCCCAGGCGGGCGACGACGTGTTCGACGTCCACTCTCGCAGCCCCCTGGGTGCGCTGGATGGCAGCCGCTATGCCGAATGGTGAGCACGCCATGAGACGGCGCGGTCGCGGCTTCACGCTGATCGAGTTGATCGTCGTGATGGCCATCGTGGCGTTGCTGGTCAGCGTGGCTGCACCGCGTTATCTCCACAGCATCGACAGGGCGCGTGAGGCCACGCTGCGCACTTCACTGGCCGTCATGCGCGAGGCCATCGACCGCTACGCGGCTGACCGCGGCCGCTACCCGGAATCACTGCAGGCGCTGGTGGAAGCGCGTTACCTGCGCACCTTGCCTGAAGACCCGATCACAGGGCGTCGCGACGGCTGGTTGGAACTCGCACCACCGCCTGATGCGGTGCTGCAGGGCCGGCTCAGTGATGTGCGCAGCGGTGCTGCCGGGCGCGCGCGCGATGGAGCCTTGTATGCGGAGTGGTGACGTGCGGCGCTGTGCCACGTTGCAGCAAGGGCAGCCATGTCGCGCCGCGTTGCAGCGCGGCGCCACCTACCTGCTGCTGCTCTTCATGCTGGCCGTCATGGCGGCCGGCATGGCGGCCTTGGGCACGCGCTGGGCGGTGGCGGCGCAGCGCGAACGCGAGGCCGAGTTGCTGTTCCGCGGCGCCCAGTTCAGCCGCGCGCTGGCGGGCTGGCGCGACGCCACACCAGTCGGGCAGCCCGTGACGCCGCTACTGCTGGAGGACTTGCTGGTGGACGAGCGCCACGTGCCGCCGCGCCACCACCTGCGAAGGCTCTTTACCGACCCCTTCACGGGCCAGGCCGACTGGGAACTGCAACGCGGCGCTGACGGCCGTATCGTGGCGCTGGCCAGCCGCGCGCGCCTGCCGGCGCTGCGGCGTCTGCACAAGCCACTGCGCCCCGGAGCCGACGAAGCCCGGCCTGCCGTGGGCGACTGGCTTTTCGAAGCCGAGCCCGGCGCGGCCAACGCGTCGACGGGCCAGCCCAAACCACCACCCATGTCGTTACAGAGGAAGAGCGCAGGATGACAGCCCCCGATTCTTCGGAACAAAGGCCTGCGCCTGCGCCTGCGCAGCGCTCTACTGGCGGCCGCGGCCAGGCCGCACAGCTGGCCCCGCGCGACGGCGAGGCCTTGGTGCGCCTGGTCGAAACGGCGCCCGCCGTGCTGCGCCGCTCGCAGTTTTTCGTTTGGTCGCAGGGCCCGTTGAGCACGCTGCTGCCGCACCAGGTGGTGTGCTGCGGCGCCTACTCGCGGCCGCAGCGCGGCCTCGGTTTCGTGACGTTCCAGAGCGTCGTGATTTCGGCCCCTGCACTGGCCCCGTTGACCGATGCCGGCAGCGCACTCATGCGCGCCTGCGCTGCCACCTGGGTGCAAGCGGCAGGCCGCCCTGTGCAGGTGGATATCAGCCACCAGGCGCTGGACGCGCAGGAGCAAGCGCTGCGCCTGGACCGCGAACTGCGTGGCGTGCAATTGCTGGTGCACGGGGTGGCCCGGCCGCAGCGGCCGGCCGAAATCGAAAGCCTCTTTGTTTTTCTCTGCACCCCGAGAGCAGAGCAGACAGCGGAAGAAAGATTGCTGCATGCCGAGCTGTTGATGCCCTACCTGCACGCCACCTGGCGGCGTGTGTTGGCGGCCGAGGCGGTACTGAACCCGGCGGGCAGTGAGATCGCCAACAGCGCCAGGAGCGTCGGCGCAAGCCCTGACCCTGGCCGCCGCGTCGCGAACACGGGCCTGGCCATGACCGAGCGCGAGCGCGAGATCCTGCGCTGCGCACGCGACGGCAAGAGCAACCTGGAGATCGGCACCGCGCTGGACATCAGCGCGCTGACGGTGAAGAACCACATCCAGAAAATTCTGCGCAAACTCGGTGCCAACAACCGCGCCCACGCCGTGGCGCTGGCGATGTCTCAGGGTCTGCTCTAAGCGCCGTTTTCAGGCGCCGTCTTCGGGCGCACTCAGTCAGGCCGCAGGATGCCCAGGCTCATGGCGCGCGAGATGGCGTGAGCGCGGCTGCTGGTGCCGAGGCGGCGCAAGATGTTCTGAATGTGGTTCTTCACCGTCCACGGGCTGCACGTCAGCAGTGCCGCGATCTCGGAGTTGGTCTTGCCGTCCTTGATCAGCAGCAAGATCTCCTGCTGACGAGGTGTCACGACACGGTCGTCGCGCGGCACCGAGGCTTGCTGTTGCTCACGTTCGTGCTGCAGCACGCGCACGAAGGCATGGTGCAGGTGCGGTATCAACATTTCCACGGCGTGGCCCAGCTGGGCGTCCAGCGCCTGGCCCAGGCGTGAAAAACAGTAGATCGCAGCAACGCTGCCATCGGTGCCGGGCACCAGCCGTGCGGCGAGGTTGCGCAGTTCGTTGCTGCTGATCAAGACCTCCAGCTTGTCACCCGCCGCCGGCTGGCCGACCCTCGGACACAGCACCACACCGTCGGTGCAGCCGGCAATCGCGGTGAGTCGGGGCACGAGGCCGGTCGTG
>JBBSCV010000086.1:0-12058 GCA_038249925.1 Burkholderiales bacterium | reverse complement strand
GCTGCCGGCGGTCTTCGGCGGCGCCATCGTCACCGAGCAGATCTTCCGCATCCCGGGCATCGGCAGCCTGCTCATCGACGCCATCCTGCGCAACGACACACCCGTCATCATGGCCGTCACTTTCGTCTTCGCCTGCCTGGTGGTGCTGTTCAACCTGATCGCTGACCTGCTGTATGGCTGGCTCGACCCCCGTGTCAGTTACCGCTAGGGCGCCGGCCTCGCCGTGGGCCGAGACCTGGCGCCGATTCAGGCGCCACCGCATGGCCGTGATCAGCCTGGTGGTGCTGTCGCTGATGACGCTGGCGGTGGTGGTGGGCCCGTTTTTCTACACGGTGTCGATCAGCGACATCGACTTCACGGCCCGGCTGGCCACACCCTCGGCCGCCCACCCGCTGGGCACCGACGACCTGGGGCAAGACCTGCTGGCGCGTATCCTGTACGGCGGACGCATCTCGCTGGCCGTGGGGCTGGCGGCGATGACCATGGCCGTGGTGGTGGGCGTGTTCATCGGCGCCCTGGCCGGCATCAGCCGCGGCTGGGTCGACACGGTACTGATGTGGGTGACCGACCTCTTCTTGAGCCTGCCGCAACTGCCGCTGCTGCTGCTGCTGATCTACTTGTTGCGCGACACATTGAAGGAAACGTTCGGCCCCGAGATGGGCGTGTTCCTGCTCATCGTCTTTGTCATCGGCGGCTTCGGCTGGATGCCGGTGGCGCGGCTGGTGCGCGCGCAGTTCTTCAGCCTGCGCGAGAAGGAATTTGTCGAGGCCGCGCGCGCTTTAGGCGCGAGCACGCCGCGCACGGTGTGGCGCCACATCCTGCCCAACAGCCTGGGCCCGGTGATCGTGGCCGGCACCATCGACGTGGCCGCGGCCATCCTGGCCGAGAGCACGCTGTCCTTCCTGGGCCTGGGCTTCCCGCCCGACATTCCGACCTGGGGCCGCATCCTGTTCGACGCCAAGGACTATCTCGACATCGCCCCGCACTGGGCCTTGTTCCCGGGCCTCGCCATCTTCCTGACGGTGCTGTCCATCAACTTCATCGGCGACGGTCTGCGCGACGCGCTGGACCCGCGCAGAGTGGACTGACATGGCCCTGCTAGAGATCCGGGGCCTGAAAACCCATTTCAAGACCGACGAAGGCTGGCTGCACGCCGTCGACGGCGTGGACATCGCCATCGACGCCGGCGAGACCGTGTGTGTGGTCGGCGAAAGCGGCTGCGGCAAGAGCGTCACCGCCAAGACGATCTTGAAGTTGATCGACATGCCGCCAGGAAAGATCGTCGCCGGCCAGGTGCTGTGGAAGGGCCGCGACCTGGTGCCGCTGGGCGCGGCCGAGATGCAGAAGATACGCGCCAAGGAAATCGCCATCGTCTTTCAGGAACCGATGACGAGCCTGAACCCGGTCTACACCGTGGGCGAGCAGATCGCCGAAAGCGTGCGTCTGCACGAGGGCCTGAGCCGCCGTGAAGCGATGAACCGCGCGGTCGAGATGCTGAAGCTGGTGGGCATTCCCACGCCGGACAAGCGCGTGCGCGACTACCCGCACCAGTTCAGCGGCGGCATGCGCCAGCGCGTGATGATCGCCATCGCCCTGGCCTGCAGCCCGCAGCTGCTGATTGCCGACGAGCCCACCACGGCGCTGGACGTCACCATACAGGCGCAGATCCTCGACCTGATGGCCGAGCTGAAGGAACGGCTCGGCATGGCCATTCTTCTGATCACCCACGCGATGGGCGTGGTGGCCGAAGTGGCGCAACGCGTGGTCGTGATGTATGCCGGCCAGGTCATCGAAGAAGCCACCGTGGAAGACCTCTTCGCGCACCCGCGACACCCGTACACGCAGGGGTTGATTCGCAGCATTCCGCGCATTGATCTGGTTGCTTCTGCGGCAGGAAACAGGGTGCGGCTGGAAGCCATCGCCGGCACGGTGCCCAAGCTGGTAGCGCCGCAGAGTGGCGGCCTGGCGCCGGGGTGCCGCTTCGCGCCACGCTGCAAGTTCGCCATGCCCGCCTGCACCGCCGCCACGCCTTTGCTGCGCGATGTCGACAACGGCCACAAGGTGGCCTGCATCCTGGACGAGATTCCCGCATGACGGCGCCACTGCTGAAAGTAGAAAACCTCGTCAAGCACTTCCCCATCCACGGCGGGCTGCTCGGGCGAGTCGTCGACAAGGTGCATGCGGTGGACGGCGTCAGCTTCGAGCTGGCGGCCGGCGAGACGCTGGGCGTGGTGGGCGAAAGCGGCTGCGGCAAGAGCACCACGGGCCGCTGCATCCTGCGCCTGATCGAGCCCACGTCGGGTGAGGTGACGTTCGAAGGCAAGAGCGTCACGCACGCGAGCAAACGAGAGTTGCGTGCCTTGGCGCGCGACATGCAGATCATCTTCCAGGACCCCTACGCCAGCCTGAACCCGCGCATGACGGTGAGCGCCATCGTCGGCGAAGCGCTCACCATCCACAAGCTGACCAAAACAGCGCGCGAATACGAAGACCGCATCGTGCAGCTGCTGGAAACCGTGGGCCTGAGCGCCGACCACCTGCGGCGTTTTCCGCACGAGTTTTCAGGCGGGCAGCGCCAGCGCATCGGCATCGCACGCGCACTGGCCGTGAGCCCCAAGCTCATCGTCTGCGACGAAGCCGTGAGCGCGCTCGACGTCTCCATCCAGGCTCAGGTCATCAACCTGCTCGAAGACCTGCGCGACCAGTTCAAGCTGAGCTACGTCTTCATCGCGCATGACCTCAGCGTGGTCGAACACATCAGCCACCGCGTGGCGGTGATGTACCTCGGCCGCATCGTCGAAATTGCACCGGCTACTGCGCTGTACACGACCCCGTTGCACCCGTACACCGAGGCGCTGCTCTCGGCCGTGCCCATCCCCGACCCGCGCGCAAAGCGACCACGCATCCCGCTGGTCGGCGATGTGCCGAGCCCGATTCGCCCGCCGCCGGGCTGCCACTTCCACACGCGTTGCCCGATCGCGAAGAAGGGGCTGTGTGATGTGGAAAAGCCCGAGCTCAAGGCGGCCGGCGGTGGCAGCGGCCACTTCGTAGCCTGCCATTTGCGTAGCTGACGCGTCAGACCTCGCGTGCGCCACACAGATCTGCAGCCAGCGCGTTCTTTGCATTGGCAAGCACGTCGAACATGCGAAAGCTGAAGTGATCCGGGTGGCACCACGCGAGCACGATGTGTCATCCCCAGCCCCATCAGATGCTCATCGCGCGAATTGCTCGGGTCAGTCGCCTTGGTACTCGAGACCGTAGTCCGTTGTCTCCAGGGTGGGATGTGTACACGTGCCCTTCAGGATACCCGTTTGCCCTTTGGCCTTCAGTACGCAGTTCCAGCCTTCGTGCTTACCGGAATAGGTCATGGTCCATGTGTAGGTGGCCAGATCGATCTGGCCAGGGCTTCTTTCGCCCTGCGAGTTCACCGCCTCGAAGTCATAAGTCGGGGTGGTCCCGACCGCAGGGGAAACCGTGACGACCTCGCCGTCCGTCGATCTCCATGTCCCCACCGGATCCGCGAGTGCGATCGGCTGAAGACCCCACCAGATACCGGCGACTGCTGCGACAAGAACCCCCCCGGCGGCGCCCCACACGAGCTTCTTTGATCGCCCCGTCGGCGTGGCACGTCCGCGCATCGTCAGGCCAGGCACCTTCGCCAGCGCCTCCACGAGCCTCTGGATGTCGCTGCGCCAGCGGCCATCGGACAACTCAAAACCCTGGCGTGCGGCCAATCCACGCATGGGTTCGGGCAGGGACTGAACCGAAGGAGCTGCGGCACCCTCAATCAGCACGGGTATCACCCGGATGTCACGCTGAAGGGCTCGGACGACCTCCAGTCGCACGAAATCATCAGGATCGTCCAGTCTGCGCTGGCTGCCGTCGCTGGTTCGCACATCGGCCCATTGCTTGTCGACCAGGATCAACATGACCGCACTGCTGGCCAATGACTTGTCCAGCGCCTTGGTGAAGTCAAGTCCCGGCTCAATGTTCTCGATGTCCCGGAAGACATGGGTCGGCGGCTCGAAGTACTTGTCGAGCTCGTCCTTCAAACGCCCGGCAACGTACTGGGTGTGGCTGCGGCGGTAGCTGATGAAGATGTCGTTGGCCATGGTCAGTGCCCTGCTACCGGCAGCCCTGCGCCGCTATCACCTGCAGCGGTGCGCCGAAGTACCTGCACAGGTTTTTGTCGAGCGAGTCGCGCTGGGGCGGGCCGCCGCAGGCCGGGAGGCTCGCTGCACACAGCAGCATGCTGGGGTTCACGGGATTCAAGTGGGAGCCTCCGAGTGTTGCGGGTGGGGTGATGCCCGCACGGACCGCGAAAAAGTCCAGCGTTTGCGTTCCTGCCTGGCGCCCGACAAGGTGTCGAAAACGCGCTTGAGCGTTGGCGGGGCTCACGTGGCGCGCCTGTGATGCAGAAGGCATGAGTTTCGAAGCTGGCGGCCGGTTCTGGCCGCAGGCCGCTCAGCGCTTTGGCCAGACGGTGAAGTGTTCGGTCGAGCTGAGACCGAGCTACCGGCCTAGCCTCAGGCACCGCTGTAGTCGAGGTAGCCCTTGTTGATCTCCGCGAGCTTGCGGGTCAACAGGTAGACGCCACCGCCCTCTCGCGACCTTGAGGCATCGGTGTTGCCTTCCACCGTATCGACATGACCGCCGCGCACGGCAACAATGAACCCGGTGTGGCCCTTGCCGCCGCCAAAATCCATGATGAACACCATGCCGGGCTGAAGCAAGCCCGGATTGTTCCTGGCGTCGGCCGCGCTGATGCGCTTGGCTCCCTTGGCCGGCGCACCGTTCCAGTGGGCGAGGCAGCCGCCGGTCCTGACTGTCGGGTTGGCGCGGCCCTTGGCATTGGCTGCCACGTCGAAGCACCAATAGGTGAATGCGCAGCACCAGGGGTTGCCCTTGCCCAGACCGACACTGCTCAAATAGCCCTCGACCGCCGGGCCGCGGTTGGAATTGGGCGGGATCTCGCGAATCTTCTTGGCCTCCTCGGCCAGCGCCACCGCCAGCACCTCGCCCAGAAACTTGTCGGCCGGCTTGTCGATGTTCGCTACCGTTCTCTGGCCGAACAGCACGCCCCAAGAGATGGCACCCAGTTCGCCGTCCGTCTTCAGCGGTCGGCCTTCCTCGTCAACATGGCCGGCCTGGAACAACTGCACCGCCTGCTTGACCTTGGGACCGAATACCGGGTTGGTTTCGTCCAGCTCAATCTTTTGATCACCGGTCAGTGACAGGCTCTTGTTGAGCTGGGTCTTCAAGGCGCGGACGATGCTCGCCTCTGACTCACCCATCTTGATGACGCGGCCGGGATATTTCATGCGCTGATCCTTTTTTTTATCGAAGCGAGTGTGCATCGGCAAGCCTCTGGGTGTAAAGGGGGGGGGAACTGCGGGGACTGGGGGGCATGAGCGCCATCAAGTGACCGCAAGACATCGAGCGCAGCGATCGCGCGGCGTCGGCTTGCCGCGGCGAACGCACGAAGCCGTCGATCACCCAGGCGCGCTTGCGGTGGGCGTTGCCGGCTGGCCGTGCGACTGCCGCCAGCCTGCGCAAACTGGCAACGCTGCTGACCCGGCGCGATGTGCTGATCGAAGAGGATGAGGGGTCAGGCTACATGACCGACCGCGATGCCGAGTCGGACGACGCGCGCACGCTCGGGCCGCTGCAGGCTGCGGCCTGGAGTTATCGAATTGCCTTTGGCCCGCGTGGCGGACTGGCGTGACGGCAGCACGCACATCGTGATGTCGCCCTATGAGTTGATGCCGCGGCTGGCTGCACTGATGCCCAGACCCAGCCTGCACCCGATCCACCGGGTGTGCGCGCAACTTCGCTTCGCGAAGTCAGCCGACCCCCGCTGCGCGAACCACGGCGTGATGGTGCCGAACACGAAGCTGCGGGCGCTGGTGGTGCTCCGGGCGCCCGAGGTGGCCACCGGCGACAACCGGCGGCAACCGGCGGCCACCGGCGAGTCGGAACTCCCCGCAACCGAGTCAGGCCGCACGCACAGCCGGCCAGCGCACATCAGCTGGGCCCGGCTGCTCAAACGGGTGTCGATACCGACCAGGAGAACTGCCCGAAATGTGGCGGTGAACTGAGGATCATTGCGGCCATCCCGCGCATCGCCCTGCGCCACCAGCAGCGCCAGGTCTGCAGAGACCAGGCTGGCGCGGGGCAGGAGCGGCAGCGCGGGTGGCGCGGCGGGCCCACCTGCGCTGCTCGGCCGCAGCGGGCTGGACGCGCAGCCCTGCCCAACCAAGCCAGCTGCCGGCGATGGCCGATTCAACTGCAACTGGGATCGGGCTTCGGCCGGTCAGGGCCAAAGGCTGCCTTCAGAGCGACCGCGACCCGGACGCCCTTCAGCCGTGACACGTCGCGCAGGTGGATCGGGCGGTGGAGGCCGCGCCTGTCGCGCTCTTGGATGAATGAACCAGGGCGGCATGCCCGAGCACAGCCAACGCGACCGCCCCGACGAGTCCCGCCACAACCTTCAACGTCAGATTCAGCATCGCACGCTCCCGTCCAAGGTTTCTTCGTTGCCGAAGACGTGCCGAGCCCTGCCTTCAGTTTCCCGACCACGGCCCTTGACCTGATGTTCCGTACTTGCCAAGACCTTGCCGATTTGCGCTTGCACCGCACTGGAACCTTTCCTGCCATTGCCCATAAGCTGGTTCTTGTTCATCGTGTTGCCTCGCTGCTTGTTCAGATGCACAGGGCGGCCAAACCCGCCTACGCGAAAGAGTAACCATCACGCCAGTCCAGGTCTGTGCGCTCGCGTACATGGTTGAGCTGCGGACAGTTTCCAAGGTGCCATGGTTAGGCGCGCGGCCATGGGGTGAATGCCGTCAGTGCAGACGCATCGCTTGACGCCCTTGAAGGCTCGGGGATGAGGTGGTAGTTGAAGCAGATCGCGCCCACGACGCTCGCGCGATGACGCTCCTGCGGCGGCGCGGTCACGCTGATCCAGCGATTGGGGTCGGCGGCCAACCTCGAAATCCACCCACCGAATTCTTGGACCTTGTGCATGCGCGACAGGGCCGCGCTGCGCTTGCTGGCCATTGCCAGCACGCCGGCGTTCATCGGCTCATGACTCGGCGAACCGGAGGTTGAGCACCCGCTCCAGCTCGACAATATTGATCGGCTTGGTGAAGTGGAAGTCAAAGCCCGCGCTGATGGCCATCTGCTTGTCGCCGTCTGCGCCCCAGCCGGTCAGCGCCACCAGCACGGCGTTGCGCAGCTGCGGGTCGAGACGCACGCGGCGAGCCAGCTCGTAGCCGTCCATGCCCGGCAGGCCGATGTCCAGCACCATCACATCGGCGTCGAAGCTGCGGGCCAGCTGCAATGCCGACGGGCCGTCGTGCGCGATGCGGGTCTGAAAGCCGTACATCGTCATCAGCTCGCCCAGGCTCTCGGCAGCGTCGACGTTGTCATCAACGACCAGCACACGCCTTGCCGGCGTGTCCGCTGCGGGCTCGACGGCGGCCGGCGAGTGCACTGCCGGCGCCGCCAGCGCGGTGGCCAGCGGCAGACGCACCGTGAAGGTGCTGCCCTGCCCGATGCCTGCGCTTTGCGCCTCGACGCTGCCGCCGTGCAGGTGCACCAGCTGCTTGACCAGCGACAGCCCGATGCCCAGGCCGCCCTGCGCCTTGTGCAGCGTGTCGCGCACCTGTGTGAATATGTTCCACAAGGTGGGCAGCACCTCGGGCGCAATGCCGATGCCCCGGTCGCTGACGCGGATCACGACCCAATTCGCTTCGCGGCTGGTGCTGACGCGGATGTGGCCGCCGGGTTCGCTGTACTTGGCGCTATTGACCATCAGGTTGACGACGATCTGCACCAGCCGTGTCGGATCGGCGTCGACCGTCAGCGGTTCAGCCGTGGCCTCGACCGTGATCTCGTGGCTGCCGGCTTCGATGACCGGCCGCGATGCCTCGACCGCGGTGGCAATGGCCTGCGCCACGTTCACGCGTTCGCGCCGCAGCTCGATCTTGCCCACGCTGATACGCGAGACATCCAGCAGATCGTCCAGCAGCGTCACAAGATGGCCGAGCTGACGCTCCATCATCGACAGCGTCAAGTCGTTGGCCCCACTGGGCGCCAAGCGGCGCAGGATGGCCACGCCGTTGCGAACCGGTGCCAACGGGTTGCGCAGTTCGTGCGCCAGCGTCGCCAGGAATTCGTCCTTGCGCCGATCGCCCTCGACCAGCGCGCGTTCGGCCCGCACCTGCTCCGTGCGGTCCACGCCGTGGATCAGGATGCCGGTGACGGCGCCGGCGGCTTCGCGCAGCGGCATGTAGGCAAAGTCGACAAAACGCTCCTCCAGCGCTTGCCCAGCCTGGCGCGCCAGGCGCACGAGCATGTTTTCGGCGTGGAACGGGACGCCGCTGCGGTAAACCTCGTCCAGCAGGGCCGGAAACGGCTGGTCGGCGATCTCGGGCAGCGCCTGCAGCAACGGCAGGCCCAGGATCTGCGGGCCGCGGCCGACGAGTGCGTAATACGGTTCGTTGGCCAGCTCAAAGACATGATCCGGTCCGTTCAGCACGGCGGTGAAAGACGGCATCAACTGGATCAGCTGCTGCAGCCGCAGCTCGTTCTTGTGGCGCGCAGCCTCGGCAGCCTTGCGCTCGGTGATGTCGGCCGCCACTCCCACCAGGTAGCGGCGTTCGCGGGCCGCGTCGACCAGCGGCGCGGTCTGGCATTCCAGCCACAAGGCGCTGCCGTCATCGCGCACGATGCGCAACTCGCGGCGCAGCGGCGCGTCGTGCTGCTGCAGCGCCAGGATGTCGCGCCACCCCGCCGCGCGGTCGTCCGGGTGCAGCAGCGGCAGCAGGGCGACCACCGGCACCGACTCGGGCCCGTCAGCCAACGGCAAACCCAGCACCCGGCGCATCGTGGCGTCCAGGTGCACCACTGAAGAGCCGAACTCCCACTGCCATGCGCCCAGACCGCCGGCCTGCAGCGCCAGACCCAGGCGCAGGCTCTCTTCGCCAAGCCGAACCTCGGCGCTGGCGTGGTTGACGATGACCAGCGTGCGCTCGGCGACCTCTTTCACAAGCTCGATTTCCTCACCGGTCCAGCTGCGTGGGCTTGCGTCGTGCACCGCCAGCACCGCTACCAGCTGCCCGGATCGAATCAACGGCACCGCAAGCTCGGCAGCGATCGCCAAGGCCTGGTGGGCGGCACGCTGCTCGACGGTGTAATTGGGGTCGGACTGCAGGTCGCTGACCACCAACACCCGCCCCGCTTGCAGCCCTGACAACAGGTGGTCGCCGTAGTCCTGGATGCAGAAGCTGCCCTCAATCTGAGCGACACCGTCGACATAGCCACGCTCGACCAACACGCTGCCGTCGGGGTGCACCTCGGAAAAGACGCAGCGGCTGGCGTTCAGGTGCTGGCCGAGCAGCCGCGTGATCTGCGCCTTCACGGCCTGCGGGCCGGCCGCGCCGCGCGTGGCCTCGGACAGCGCCAGAAAGAACTCGGTGCGCAGCGCGATGCGGCGCAGTGTCTCGTTGTGCTGCCGCAGCTCCAGCGCCAGCGCCCACCGGTCGCAGGCGTGACTGACGGCGCGTGTCAGCAGCGCCGGTGTCAGGCCGTCCTTGGCGATGTGATCTTGCGCGCCGGCACGCAACACCTCGCGCCCGAAGTCGAGCGAGGCTTCGCCGGTGACCACGACCACCGGGCACAGCGGCGCACCCTCGGCCGACTGCATGCCGGCCAGCACCTCCACGGCGTCCATGTCGGGCAGGTGGTAGTCCAGCAGCACGCAGTCGGGCGGGCCGTCCGTGCCGGTGTGCAGCGCGGCGATGGCGGCGCTGCCCAGCGACAGTTCGGTGAACACCAGTCGGTCGTCGGTGCCCAGCAACAGCATGCGCCGCAGGTCGGCGCGATCATCGACACTGTCGTCGACGATCAGGATGCGCCGTGTGGTCATCGGCCCACCTTACCTGGGACAGGGCTGCGGCATTGGCAACTCCACGCGCCGCAGCCAGTACTCGAACATCGCCGTCATGGCGTCCAGATGTTCCAGGTGGTTCACCGGCTTGACGTGATACGCGTTGACGCCGGCCTGGTAGCAGAAGTCGACGTCGCGCGGGTTGGCCGATGTGCTGGTGACCACCACCGCCACGCCCGACAGCCGCTGGTCGCGCCTGATCTCGCGCAAAGCGTCGCGCCCGTCCAGGCCGGGCGTGCCGAGGTCCATCACGATCAGTGAAGGCAGCAGCCCGGGCACGCCAGTCAACAGCGCCAGGCAGGCCTCGCCGCTGATGACGCGCTGCATGCGCGCTGGCAGCAAGGTGCGCCGCAGCGCCTCTTCGGCGGTGTCGGCGTCTTCGTCGCTGTCCTCGACCAGCACGACGTGAGTCATGGCGTCATGCAGCATTGGACTTCGCCGCCGGCACGCCCGGGATCGTGAAGAAGAACGTGCTGCCCTGGCCAAAAGTCGACTCGAACCAGACGTCGCCACCGTGGCGTTCGACGAGTTTTCGCACGATGGTCAGCCCAGCGCCGGTGCCGCCGCCGAACTCATCGCGGCCATGCAGCCGCTTGAACATCTTGAAGACCTGATCAACGTGGCGCGGGTGAATGCCGATGCCGTTGTCACGCACGAAGAACGTCACACCCGGCGGGCTGCCGTCGCCGGTCGGTGCCTGTGGGCCGGCGACGGTGCACCCGATCTCGACCTGCGTGATCGGGCTGTCGTTGTATTTAAGGGCGTTGGACAGCAGGTTGACGAAGACCTCGCGCAGCCGCACGCGGTCGGCCTGTACCACGGGCAGCCGAACAGGCACCACGATCTCGGCCGGCTTGTCGCGGCGGCGTCCGTCGACCATCTCGATGGCTTCGGCCACCACCTCGTTGACATCCACCGGTTCCAGCAGCAACGCGACGCGGCCGACACGCGAGAAGTGCAGAAGCGAATCGAGCAGGCTGTCCATGCGCAGCGCCAGCCGCAGCAGGCCGGCCAGGCGCTCGCGGTCGGGGTCGTTGCGCTCTGCGGCATCGGTGGCCATCTGGTGCGCATACTTGTAGATGCCGCGCAGCGGCTCCTTCAGGTCGTGGCTGGCCACGTAGGCAAAGGCATCCAGATCGTCGTTGCTGCGCGCCAGATCGGTGTTGAGACTGGCCAGCTGTGCGGCACGGCTGACCACCAGCTCCATCAGGATCGCGCGAAACCGCACCGCAGCGTCCACTTCCACCGACTTCCAGGGCAGCGAGCGGCCGCGCACCGAATCCACGAAAAGCTCGAAACTGCGCCGTGGCGTCAGCCGCATGCCATGCGGGCCAGGCACCCGCGGCTTGTCGTCGGGGTTGCCGCCCCAGCGCACGGTCTGCAAGGTTTCGGGGCGAAACCAAAGCACCATGTCACCCAGTGTTCGCGACAGCGCAATCGCCATCAGCCCGCCGCCGCAGCCGGCCCATGCCGCGGCAGGCGGGTATTCGCGCGCCAGCGCATCGGTGACGAAAATCGGCCGCTCGACGTCGATCAGCTCGGGCCTGTTCGCCAGCCACGCGCCCAGCGCCTGCAACTCGGGTTCGGGCGGCACCGCGCCGGCGCGCGCCCAGCTGTCACGGTGCAGCAGCGCCGCGCCGCCGGCGGCCATGGCGTCCAGCAGCGTCGGCGGGCCGTCGAGCAGCGCCGACAGCCCGCCTTCGTGCGCCGCCTGCGTCACAAGTTGCTGCAGCACGTTGTCCAGCTGCAGCCTGTAGACCAGTTCTTCGCGCTCCTGTGCGGCACGGTGCTGCAGCGAGACCACCACCGCCAGCAATTCGCAGGCGGCCCGCATCTCGAACGACATGTCGTGCGGACCGCTGTAGTGGTGGCCCGCGATCAGACCCCACAGCTGGTCACCGCGGCGGATGGCCAGCGTCAGCCCGGCCGTGACGCCCATGTTCTGCAGGTACTCGGTGTACATCACCGACGGCCCTCGCAACGCGCAATGCGTCATCGTCAGCGGCCGGCCGGTGTCGGGGTGGGCCAGCGGCACCAATTCGGCCAGTGGCGCGCCCACCTCGCGCATCGGGCGGATCCAGACCCGGCGGAAGACCTCTCGCGCCG